>NZ_JACBXB010000034.1 GCF_013870575.1 Pseudonocardia pini | reverse complement strand
AGCGGCTGCCCGTCCGCATGGACCAGCGTGGAGGGCTGGTGGACGGGACCACGCTCGCCGTCCTCGCCGACGACCTTGCGGCCGTCGTGCAGCATCTGCGGGTGGTCGAGGGACTCGGGCCCGGCCCGGAACAGCTCGGCACTGATGTCCGGGTTGGCCGCCATGACGGCGTTCCACTCGTCGAGCGTGCGCTCGCCGACCTTGTTGATCATCGTCTCCCAGAGCTCGACCCGCAGCTCCGGGGACTCCAGCGCGGGCAGCCCCTTCCACTTCGGGTCGGTGAACAGGTGGGAGAGCCCGAACTCCTGCATCATCGCCACGAACAGCCGCGGCTGGGTCTGGCCGAACTGCAGCCACCGACCGTCCTTGGTGGGCGCCGCGAGCAGGGGGAAGATCAGCGGGGTGCCGGGGACGCCCTCGGGGGAGAATGCCTCGACGGCCTCGTACGCGTCCGGCCAGCGACTGCCCACCAGCTTGAGGTACCAGTCCCAGGTGTCCAAGGTGTACACCCCGCGGACGAGGTCGGCCTCGACCACCTGGCCGAGCCCGGTGCGCTGCCGGTCCAGCAGCGCCGCCAGGATGCCGTGCAGCGCGGTCTGCGCGGCGCCCCACGAGGCGTAGGGCACCGAGACGAAGGCGGGCCCGGGCCGGGGCTGCATCAGCCGCTTGGCGTGGAAGATCCCGGTCTTCGCCATCACCAGGCCCTCGTAGCCCTTGAGCCCGGACCAGGGACCGCGGCGCCCCCAGCCGGTGATCGACGCGACGACGGCGGCCGGGTTGCGCTCGGCGAGCTCCTCGGGGGTGAGTCCGAGGCGGGTCGCCGTCGCGGGCCGGAAGCTGGTCAGCACCACGTCCGCGTCGTCCACCAGGGACAGGAGCCGATCGCGGTTCTCGGGGTCCGCCGCGTCGAGCACCAGGCTCCGGCTGCCCCGGGCCAGGGCGGGCCAGGCCGCGCTGCGGCGCAGCCTGCTCCCTCCCGGCGGCTCGACGTGCAGGACGTCGGCCCCACCGTCGGCCAGGAACTGGGACACCCATCCGCCGGGGGTGGTGTGGGTGAGGTCGAGGACGGTGAGTCCGGCGAGCGGCTCGGCGGCAGGGCGTTCGGTCGGTTCGAGATCGGACGTCGGTGTGGCCACGCGGGCGCCTCCTGAGTTCGCTGTGATCGCAATCACCAGGCAGTCATCGTGGCTGCGCAGGCAGGGCGAGTCAAGAACTATCTGACGGTTTGTTCACGAAATGATCCACAGCTCTGGAGAGATCTGTGCAGTTCACGTGCCTAGGACGGTGTGCAGCGTGTGGTACGAGAGCTCGGTTCTGACGATCGATCAGCTCACGCCGCCCGCCGCGACGACGACCTCGCCGGTCACGTAGGCGGCCGCGGGGGAGAGGAGGAAGTCGACCACCGCGGCGATCTCCTCCGGTGTGCCCTCCCGTCCGAGGGGGATGTCGCGGGTCATCCGGGCCCGTAGGTCCGGGTCGACCGTCTCGGCCCGGGGGGTCGCGACCATCCCGGCGGCCACGGCGTTGACCCGGATGCCGAGCGGGGCGAGGGCCATCCCGGCGGTGCGGGTGAACTGGTTCAACGCGGCCTTGGAGGTCCCGTAGCCGATCATGTCGGGTCGCGCTCGGCTCCCGCTGAGCGACGACACGTTGACGATCGCCCCGCCGCCGGCCTCGGCCATGTCGTCCTTGGCCGCCCACGTGGTGAGGAACGGGCCGTCGACGTTGGTGCGGAGGAAGCGCTGCCACCGCGCGAAGGTGAGCTGCTCGTGGGTGAGCAGATGGGTGTAGGCCGCGTTGTTCACCAGCAGGGTGACGGGCCCGAGCTCCTTGCGGGTGTGGTCGACCAGGTCCCGGACGGCGTCGGGGTCGCCCATGTCGGCCTGCCTCGTCACCGCCTCGCCGCCCGCCTCGCGGATGCGGCGCGCGGTCTCCTCCGCCGCCTCGTGGTCGCTGCGGTAGTTGACCATCACCTTGGCGCCTGCGCGGCCGAGGCTCTCGCTGACGGCGCGACCGATGCCGCGCGCGCCCCCGGTGACGAGGGCGGTCCTGCCGTCGAAGTCCTGCACGGCGCGCTCCTGAGGGCTGCGGCCGGCTCGTGCCGCCCACGCGGATCCGGGGCGGAACGCAGTCGACCATGACTGAAAGTAGTGATTTCAGTCTGTGTCCTCCGTCTCTACGCTGTCAAGGGCCGACGAGACCAGTCTGACAGTCCAGTCACCTGACCAGTCGACGGCGATGCACCACTGAACTGGTCGGTAAGAGATTTCCAGAACCTGGTTCTTGCTCCTGTCGCGTGGTCTCTGACACAGTGTTCATCTTGTCGGTCCGGTGTTCCGGCCCGAGATCCGGGTCGTCGCCGACCCCGGTCCCGGACAGCCGACGAGCGAACCGAACGAACCGCACCACTCACCCGAGCCGCGACCTGCGGCGGATCACGTCAACGTCGTCGAAGAGAGGGGTCCGGTGTGATCTCAGTCAGTCGCCGCTCGTTCCTGGTCGGTGTCGCCGCGGCAGGCACCCTGGTCGCCTGCGGCCGGGGGGCGTCGGGCGGTGCGACGGCGGGCGGCGCCGTCGACCCGGCCGCCGTCCTGCGCGGCGGGTGGTCGACCGCGCCGACCAACCTCGACCCGCACATGGCCACCAGCGAGGTCATCTGGTTCCGTTTCGGCCTCAACCTGATCTACGACCGGCTCTTCACCGTCACCTCGACCGGTGACGTGAAGGGCATGCTGGTCACGAACCACACCTACTCCCCGGACGGGCTCACGCTGACCCTCGACCTGCGGGAGGGCGTCACCTTCCGCGACGGCCGGGCCCTCGACGCCGCGGCGGTCAAGACCAGCCTCGACCGCGCCCGCACCCTGCAGAGCCCGTCGGTGAAGGCCCGGCTGGTCGACATCGTCGACACCACGGTGACCGCGCCCCACCAGCTCACGATCGCCCTCGCCCGGCCCACGCCGACCGTGCCCTACCTGCTCGCGGAGTGCGCGGGCCTGATCCTGCACCCCGACCTGGTCGCGAACGGCGATCCCGCCACCACCACCAACGGGTCCGGCGCCTACTCGGTGGAGGAGTTCGTCCCCGGCAAGTCGCTGACCCTGGTCCGTGACCGCGCCGACTACTGGGACCCCGAGGCCGCCCAGGTCGCGCGGATCGAGAACCAGGCCATCCCGGACTTCCAGGCGTTCTCCAACGCGCTCGCGGCGAGCCAGATCGACATCGGGCAGTTCCAGCCGAACAACGTCGCGTCCATCGAGGGACGACGGGGGCTGACCACCGTGCCGGTCCCCACCGGCATCTCGATCGACCTCTACCTGAACCGGGCCCTCGCCCCGCTGGACTCCCTCCCGGTGCGCCAGGCGATCAACCTGGCCCTCGACCGGGACGCGATCACCGCGGCGCTCTACCCGGGCTCGGAGTCGAAGTACCAGTACTACCGCGACGGTCTGCCGGGATACGACCCCTCGCTCGCCCCGCTGACCCGGGACCTCCCGCGTGCCAAGGCGCTGCTGAGCGAGGCCGGGTTCCCGAACGGGGTGGACCTGGGCGAGATCATCGTGGCGAACGCGGTCACGGCGGGCCTGCCGGACGTCGTCCAGCAGCAGCTGGCCGAGGCCGGCATCCGCGCGCGGATCACCGTGGCCGACGCCGTCCAGGTCGTCACGCGTTGGGCCGCGGGCAAGGACGCCGCCATGCTGCAGTTCTCGGTCACCGGCACCGAGCCCTCGGCCGGTGCGTCGACCCTGTGGGGACCGCAGCTCAACCCGGCGGGCCGTACCCCGGAGTTCACCCGGCTGCTCGACGCGGCCGCCGACAACCGGCTCACCCCGGAGGAGCGCGGCGCCGGGTACCAGAGGCTCAACCGGTACCTCCGCGACCAGGCGTGGTCCGCGCCGATCACCTGGATCACCTACCCGTGGGTGATGACCGAACGCATGCAGGGCTTCTCCCCACAGATGGACTACGCGTCGACGCTCGGCCCGTACGACTGGCGCTACCTGGCCCTCACGGCCACCAGCTGACGGCGCCGGTCCGACCGAGGAGGGAGACCCCGTGCTCCGGTTCGTCGGCACGCGGCTGATCACCGTCGTGCCCCTGCTGTTGTTGTTGATGCTCCTGGTGTTCGGTCTCGTGCAGATCGCCCCGGGTGACCCTGCGGCGATCATCGCGGGCCCGGACGCGTCCGCGCAGGCCGTGGCCGCGATCCGGACCGAGCTGGGGCTGGACCGGCCGGTCTGGGAGCAGTTCGTGTCCTACCTCGGCAACGTGCTGCACGGGGACCTCGGCACCTCGTACACCACCCGCGAGCCGGTGACCGAGGTGATCGCCCGGGCACTGCCCCGGACGGTGACGGTCGCCGCCTTCGCGATGCTGCTCGCCGTGCTGGTCAGCCTGCCGCTCGGGGTGCTCGCGGCGATGCGCCGCAACGGTCCCGTCGACCGGGGGCTGACCGGTGCGTCCGTGGTGCTGATGGCGGTCCCGCCCTTCGTGCTCGCGGCGCTGCTGGTGAACTACTTCGCCCTCGGCGGGCTGCAGATCTTCCCCCCGACCGGGTACGCGCCGCTCACCGACGGCCTCGGGGCCTGGTTGGAGTTCGCGACGCTCCCCGCGATCGCGATCGCGACGATCAGCCTCGCGGAGCTGACCCGCCAGGCCCGGGGGTCGCTGATCGACGCCCTCGAGGAGGACTACGTGCGGACCGCCCGCGCGAAGGGGCTGGGCCGGTTCTGGACCGTCGGGAAGCACGCCGCGAAGAACGCCGCGGTCCCGTACGTCACGGTGCTCGGCCTCAACGTCGGCCGGATCGTGGGCGCCGCGGTGATCGTCGAGGCGATGTTCAACATCCAGGGCTTCGGTCAGCTCGGCGTGGACGCGGTGCTCACCCGCGACCTGCCCACGATGCAGGGCGTGGTGCTCGTCAGCGGCGTGATCGTGCTGGTCGTGAACCTGCTGGTCGACGTCTCCTACGGCTACTTCAACCCCAAGGTGCGTGCCCGATGACCGTGACCAGCCCACCGGTGCCCGCGGGGCGGGTGCGCTACCGGCCCGGCCGCGTCGCCCAGCGCTTCCTCGCGGACCGGACCGGCGTGACCTGCCTGGTCGTGCTCGTGCTGCTGCTCCTGGTCGCCGTCGTGTCCCGGGTGTGGACACCGGTCGACCCCGGGGCCCAGGACCTCGTCGACCGGCTGCAGGGTCCGTCGGCGGCCCACCTGCTCGGCACGGACAACGTCGGCCGCGACATCCTCTCCCGGCTCATGGAGGCGACGTGGACGGCGCTGACGTCCTGCCTGCTGGCCGTGGGGCTCGCCGTGGTCGTGGGCGTCCCGCTGGGCCTCCTCGCCGGCTACGTCGGTGGCGTCGTCGACGGGGTGCTCGGGCGGGTGAGCGACGTGCTGATGTCGCTGCCGCCCCTGCTGTTCGCCGTCGCGATCGTGGGTGCCCTCGGTCCGAGCCTCACCAACGCGATGATCGCGATCGGGGTGCTGCTCGTGCCGCGGTTCTTCCGGCTGACCCGGATCAGCACCCGCGAGGTCGAGAGCGAGGACTTCGTGGAGGCCGCGCGCGCCTCCGGGACGGGCACGGCGCGGATCCTGGTGCGGCACGTGCTGCCCAACGTGGCCTCGCCGCTGCTGATCCAGGTCTCGTTCGGCGCGGCGGTGGCCATCGTCTCGGAGTCCGGCCTCAGCTTCCTCGGCCTGGGGGCACAGCCTCCCACGGCGAGCTGGGGGTCGATGGTGAAGGAGGGCTTCGACCGGCTCGCCGAGAGCAGTTGGAGCATGTACCCGCCGGCGGTGGCGATCGTGGTGACCGTCCTGGTGCTGTCGCTGCTCGGCGACAGCCTGCGCGACGCCGTCGGGCGGCAGACCGGGGGCAGGCGATGACCGAGACGGTGGAGCGGACGGGCGCCTCCGACGCCGCGGACGGGGGCCGGGCGGCGGTCCTGGAGGTCACCGGCCTCGGGGTCGACATCAGGACGGACCGCACCTGGACCGGCATCGTCGACGACGTCGACCTCGTGGTCCGGTCGGGCGAGACGGTCGGACTGGTCGGGGAGTCCGGCTCCGGGAAGACGGTGACGTCCCTGGCCGTGATGGGGCTGCTGCCGCCCAACGCCCGGGTCCGCGGCACCGTGCGGCTGAACGGGCGGGACCTCACCGCGCTGTCCGAGCGCGAGCTGGACCGGGTGCGCGGCGTCGAGATGGGAATGATCTTCCAGGAGCCCCGCCGCAGCCTGAACCCGGCCTTCACGGTGGGCGACCAGGTGGCGGAGTCGGTGCGGCGCCACCGCGGCGCCGGACGGAGGGAGGCCTGGGAGCGCGCGGTCGACCTGTTCGACCTGGTGGGCATCCCCGACCCCCGCAGGCGGGCGGGTGCCTACCCGCACGAGTTCTCGGGCGGGATGTGCCAGCGCGTGATGCTGGCGATGGCGGTGGCCTGCGAACCGTCGCTGCTGATCGCCGACGAGCCGACGACCGCGCTCGACGTGACCGTGCAGAAGCAGGTCCTCGGGCTGATCCGGGAGATCCAGCAGCGGCTGGGGATCGGGGTCCTGCTGATCACCCACGACCTGGGCGTGGTCGCGGAGGTCTGCGACCGCACCGCCGTGATGTACGCGGGCCGCATCGTGGAGCAGACCGAGGTCGTGGAGCTGTTCGACCATCCCCGCCACCCGTACACGGCGGGGCTGCTCGCGGCGATGCCGGACCCGCGACGACACGCCGACCGGCTCGGGGTCATCCCCGGGATCGTGCCGCCGCCGCACGCGTTCCCCGCGGGATGTCGCTTCCACCCCCGCTGCGACCACCGGCGGGAGCCGACCTGCACCACGGCCGACATCCCACTGCGGGACGTGTCCGTCGGCCTCCCACACCGGGTCCGGTGCGCCCGGGCCGACGAGATCACCCTCGAGGACACCTCGACATGACCGAGACCACCGAGACCTCCGAGACCTCCGAGACCTCCGAGACCGCGGCCGCCGCCCGGGCAGGGCGGCCCGCCGAGGCGGAGCAGGCCCTGACCGTCCGCGGCCTGCGCAAGAGCTATCCCGCGGCGCGGAACCTGCTCGGCCGGGTGACCAGGACGGTCGACGCCGTGCGCGGGGTCGACCTCGACGTGCGGGCGGGGGAGACCCTGGCCCTGGTGGGCGAGTCCGGGGCCGGCAAGTCGACCGTGGGGCGGCTGGTGCTGCGGCTCCTGGAGCCCGACGCCGGCACGGTCACCCTGCTCGGCCAGGACGTCACCGGGCTGCGCGGCCCTGCGCTGACGGCGATGCGGGCACGGGCCACGATGATCTTCCAGGACCCCTACAAGTCGCTGGACCCGCGGCTGCAGATCCGGCACTCCGTCGCCGAGCCGCTGGTCGCGCAGGGCATGCGCGGCAAGGCGGAACGGGCCGAGCGGCTCGGCGCCCTGCTGGACCGGGTCGGCCTGGCGCAGCACTACCTGGACCGCTTCCCGTACGAGATGTCCGGCGGTCAGCTGCAGCGGGTCGCGATCGCGCGGGCCCTCGCCACCGACCCGAGGCTGGTCGTCTGCGACGAGCCCGTCGCGGCGCTCGACATGTCGATCCGCTCGCACGTGATCAACCTGCTGCGCGATCTGCAGCGCGAGCGCGGGCTCGGCTACCTCTTCGTGTCCCACGACCTGGCCCTGGTCCGCGTGATCGCCGACCGGATCGCGGTGATGCGCCGGGGCGAGATCGTGGAGTGCCGCCCGGCCGACGAGCTCTTCGCTGATCCCGAGCACGAGTACACGCGGGAGCTGCTGTCCGCGGTGCCCGCCTCGCACCCTCGCGACCGGACGTTCCGGTCACCGCCGCCCCCACGGAGGACGACATGAGCAGTGCGCCGAACGCCGCGGAGCGGCCCGTCGTGATCGAGGCCGCGATGTCGCCGGTGGTGGCGAACACCGGCGGGCCGGAGCCGACCACGGAGAACATCGTCGTGGAGGCGTTGGCCTGTTATGCGGCGGGGGCGTCGGTGGTCCACTGCCACCACGACTTCTCCCTGTCCCTGGACGAGGCGATCGCCCAGTGCGTCGGGATCAACGAGGGGATCCTGGCCGTGCACCCGGAGGCCCTCACCTACCCGGGCTACATGGCCGGGCACGGCACGGCCGAGCAGATGCGACACCTCCGGCCGATGGCGGAGGCCGGGGTCCTGCGCATGTTCGCCTTCGATCCCGGCCTGCACACCAGCGGCAGGCTCGACGACGGCGGCGTGATGACCCGTTCCCTCACCGGCGGGACGACCTTCGAGGAGGCGACGTCCCTCGTCGCGCTGTCGACGCAGTGGGACGTGCCGTGCTCCGTCGGCATCTTCGAGCCCGGGGCGCTGCGGTGGGTGCGCTCGTTCGGCGCCGCCGGGCGGTTCACCCCGGGGACGGTGGTCAAGTTCTACTTCGCGGGGGACACCGCGTGGGGTGCGGCCGGGTCCGGCCCGACGTTCGGGCTGCCGCCCACCAAGGAGGCCCTGGACCTCTACCTGCGGCTGGTCGAGGGTTCCGGGCTGCCGTGGATCGTGGCGGTGCTGGGCGGGAGCCTGCTGGACACCGAGATCGCCCGGTACGCGCTGGAGCTCGGGGGACACCTGCGGATCGGCGTCGAGGACCCGCTGCGGCCGGTCGAGGCCACCAACGCCGAGCTCGTCGCGCGGGCCCGTGCCCTCGCGGCGGAGGTCGGCCGCCCGGTCGCCGACTGCGCCGACACCCGGTCGGTGCTCGCGGCCTGACCGCCCCACGACGAGAGGCCCGCCGCGATCGCGACGGGCCTCTCGAGCGTGTGCCGGTGCTCAGTCGAGGGGCCGGAACTGCGGCACCTTCCAGCCGTCGGAGATCGTCGAGAACTGCACGGTGACCGGCATGCCGATGTGCACGACGGCGGGGTCGACGTCCACGATGTTGCCGATCAGCCGGGCACCCGGCGCGTCCGGGAGGTCCAGCACGGCGGCGACCAGCGTGATGTCCGGCAGGCCCGGGAAGCCGTGGACCACCGAGTAGCTGAACACCTCGGCCCGACCCGACAGCTCCGTCCAGTCGACCGCCTTCGAGCGGCACTCCGGGCAGAACGGCGTGGGCGGCAGCCGGAAGGTGCCGCAGTCCGCGCACTTGGGCGCGACGAGCCGGTCCTCCTTCGCCGCCAGCCAGAACGGCTCGGTGTAGGCGTCCGTGGTGATCTGCACGATCTCCGCGGGAAGCGACGTGGCCAGGGCCGCGCTCACGACGCCTGCCCCAGGATCAGGCCGCTGACCGGCAGGTGGGCCGGGCCGCCCGTGACGAGCGCGAGCTCGGCGTCGGCGACCTGGTTGATCGCGGTGCCCCGCATCTGCTCCACGCCCTCCTTGATGTGGGTCATGCCGATGATGTAGGCCTCGGAGAGCTGACCGCCGTGGGTGTTGACGGGGATCGAGCCGCCCTTGTAGCGGACCGCCCCGCTCTCGACGAAGGGGCCGCCCTCGCCCTTCTTGCAGAACCCGTAGTCCTCGAGCTGCATCACGACCATCGGCGAGAAGTGGTCGTAGAGCAGCGCGACGTCGATGTCCTCCGCGGTGACCCCCGCCCGCCCGTAGAGGTGCTCGGCGATGGCCGCGTGCCCCGAGGACGCGAAGGTCTCCCGGGGCATCCCGTACCAGGAGAAGGCCCGGCCCCAGTCCCGGTGTCCACCGTGGACCGCCGCGACGACCGGGACCGGCTTCTGGCGCAGGTCCTTGGCGCGGTCGGCGCTCGTGGTGATCACCGCGACCGCACCCTCGGTCTCGAGGCAGAAGTCGTAGAGGCACAACGGGTCCGCGATCATCCGCGCGTTCCAGTAGTCGTCCTCGGTGAGCGGCTTGCGCATGATCGCGTCCGGCCGGTTCAGGGCGTTCGCCCGCTGGGAGAGCGCGACCTCGGCGAACGCCTCGCGGCGGGTGCCGTAGTCGTGCATGTGCCGCCGGGTGAGCACCGACATCAGGTGGCCCGGCCCGGAGAGGCCCGCGGGCTTCAGGAACGAGCTCAGCGGGTCCGGCGGCACGAGCGCGAACACCTCGCCCAGCCGGCCGCGGTCCTGCTGCAGCGCCATCACCGAGACGACGACGTTCGCGTCCCCGGACACGATGGCCGCGCGGGCGAGGCCGACGGAGCCCGCCGACCCGCCGCCGCCGGAGGTCAGGGTGGCCGAGAAGGTGACCTCGGGGATGCCGAGGGTCTCCATGAACACCGCGGTGTCCATGGCCTGGCCGTAGCCCGCACCGGCCATGGAGTAGTAGGCGAACCCGTCGATGTCGGTGACCGCGAGGCCCGCGTCCTCGCACGCGGCGAGGATCGCCTGCCCGGCGAGGTCCACGATGGACTGGGGCGCCGAGCCGCCGCGCCGGTAGTACGGCGTGGAGCCGACCCCGACGACGGCGACGTCCCCGGCGGTCATCGGAGCGACCCGGTGTGCGCGCGAGCCAGGTCCAGGCCCTTCCAGCGGTCCGGGGAGATGACCTCCCACTCCTCGCAGGAACAGGCACAGACGTAGGTGCCGTCCTCCAGCGGGATGACCGACTGCGCCACGCACTCGCCCTTCTTCTCCGCCACCTCGTGCAGGAACTCGGTGGGCGAGTCGTGCAGGATGTTCCCGTCGCTCATGCGGAGCCCCCCGCCGCGGCGCCCACGACGTCTCCGCGCGGCACCGGGGGGACCTGGGGGAAGAGCTCGGTGAAGGCGCCGATGGTGATGCGTTCCTTGACCTTCTCGTCGACCCCGTCGAACAGGTGGTGCAGGGTCTGCTGGGTGTGGCCGTAGGTGCCTTCGAGGTGGGGGTAGTCGCTGCCCCACATCACCTTGTCGTAGCCCATGGCGGTCATCGCGGCGATGGCGGACTCGTCGTGTTGGAAGCTGGCGTAGACCTGGGAGTAGATGATCTCCTTGGGGGAGCGCTTGAGCTTGGGGCGCACCGCCATGGCGTGTTGGCGGTAGCCCTCCTCCATGCGGTCGGCCACGAACGGCACCCAGGTGGCGCCGCCCTCGGAGACCAGGACCTTGAGGTCGGGGTGGCGGTCCAGGGCGCCGGAGGCGACCATCTTCATGACCGCGCGCTGCCCGGAGAAGGTGGTCTCGGTGTAGTTGAGCACCGCGCCGCCGGGGCCGCGGTAGATCACCCCGGCCGAGCCGCCCTTGGACAGGTCGATGGGGTCGGTGCCGATGTGGAAGGACAGTACGATCCCGGCGCGCTCGCACGCGGTCCAGAACGGCTCCCAGTCGTCTTGGTGGTAGTCCTTCTGCAGCGGGTGGGGGGTGGTGGGCATGAACACCGCCCGGTAGCCCATCTCGGCGACCCGTTCGAGCTCGGCGACGGCGTCGCCGATGTCGAGGGTGGAGACCTGGGCGGTGGTGACCAGGCGCGGGTTGTACTTCTCGATGGTCTCGAAGGCCCAGTCGTTGGACACCCGCAGCGCCTCGCGCAGCACCTCGGGGGTGCGGAAGCTCGAGCTCCACATGCCCAGCGAGGGGAACACCAGCTCGGCCCAGATCCCCTCCTGGTCCAGGTCCGGGATCCGCTTGACGACGTCGGCACTGCCGGGCGCACGGGCCGAGAGGTCGAAGAACTCCTTGGTGCGGCCGGTGGGCAGCTTGCGGCGGAAGGACATCCCGTCGATGTGGACCGTCTCCCACTCACCGTCCGGGTCCTTGTCCGCACGAGGGACCAGCTCGGCCAGCCGCGGCGGCAACGAGTCCCGCCACAGCTCGTCGGGCTCCAGGAAGTGCGAGTCTCCCGAGTTGGCCCAGATCTTCTCCATGGACGTGCCTCCACGACGGTGCGGCGTGCGCGACTGACTGAAACTGACGATTTCAGATAGTCACCGTCAGAAGCGGGCCTGTCAACCGTCGACGGCCGCCGGTGCTGCCGGGATCGTGGTGCCGAGCGCGCGGCCGACGAAGTCCACGACGTGGCGGGTGACCGCCTCGGCGTCCCGGTCGCCCGGCACGGAGCGCGCCCCCCGGTCGAGCCCGCTGCGCTGGACGATGTCGAGGATGGTCCCGGCGTCGCGGTCGGGGTCGGTGTGGGCGAACACGCCCCGGGCCCGGCCCTCGCGCAGGATCCGGAGCAGGGACACGCGGAGCCGCTCGTGGTTGCGGTCGAGCGCGGCGTCGTAGCCCGCGACCCGACGCATCTCGGCCGAGAGCATGACCCGGGTGCGGCGGGCCCGGCGCGGCTCGAGGAACACGGCGAGGTTCTGGTCGATCCAGGTCGCCAGGGCGAGCTGCGGGTCGTCGACGCCGGTCAGCCTGGCCGCCAGGACGTCCGCGGTGCGCTCGCCCTCGGCGTCGAACATGGCGATCAGCAGGTCGTCCTTGGACTGGAAGTGTCGGTAGAAGGCGCGGGTGGACAGGCCCGCCTCCCGCAGGATGCGGCTGAGTGGGGCGGATCCGTCGCCGCTGCGCAGGACCCGGTACGCCGCGTCCGCCCGAGTCGCGGGCCTCGCTGTCGAGCCGCGAGCAGGAGCTGCTCCGCAGGCTCCAGCAGGAGCTCGCGGTCCGCGAGGAGTCCTCCGACTAGGACGAGGAGTCTGCTAGGCCAGGAGGAGGTCCGCGGCGCGGGAGAGCACCTCCGCCCGGCTCCGCCCCTGGTGGTCGGCGGCGAGGAAGTGCTCGCCGATCGCCACGCAGAAGGCGAGCAGGCTGCGGGCCTCGACCTCGTCGGGGTCGGCGCAGAAGGTGCCGATCATCTCGCGCAGCAGCGCCATGCGTCGGTTGTCGACGCGGCGCAACCGCTCTGCGACGGCCGGGTCCCGGCGGGCCCAGTCGCGGATCGCGAGGTCGATCGGCAGGAGGCGGTCGTTCGAGAAGGTGAGGACGCCCGCGCGGTGGGCCCGGGTCCGCGGGTCGCCGCCCTCGCGCTCGACCTGGGCGAGGACGTCGTCGACGCTCTCTCGTTCCCAGAGCTCGAGCATCGTCTCCAGGAGCGCCTCCCGATCCGCGAAGTACCCGTAGAACCCGCCCTTGGTCACGCCGAGCGACTTCGCCAACGCCTCGACCCGGACGGTGTCGGGCCCGCCCGCGGCCAGCGCGCGCAACCCCGCCTCGACCCAGCTCTCACGCGGTGTCCGTGCGACGCCCACCCTCGCCCCTTCCCCTCTGATATACGCATCCGTATAGTCGGATCGGAGATATACGCAACCGTATAGGAGCAGCGTCATGATCCCCGACCTGGCCCGATCCCGGAGCGCGCTGGACCGCGTCGACTACGCGGACCACTTCTCCCTCGAGACCGCCCACGGGCACGCAGGCCCTGAACGCTGGGCCCGCGCGATGTTCGGCGACCTCCCGAACCTGGGCGAACGGTTCATCTGGCAGGTCCTCCTGGGGCTGCGCCTGCGCCCCGCGGCGGACACCGTCGCGGGCTGGCCGGTCACCGACCGCGGCGAGGACTGGCTCCGGATGGCCACGGCCTCGAGCCGGATGAGCGTGAACCTCGTCGTCACCACGTCCGACGGCCGGGCGGCCCTCACCACCCTCGTGCGGTACGACCGCACCTCGGGCGGCCTGCTCTGGCGCCCGCTCTCCGCCGTCCACCGCGCCCTCGTCCCCGGGCTCCTCCGCGACGCCGACGCCCGCCTCCGCGCCGACACGACCGCCGACACGACCGCCGACACGACCGCCGAGACGACTTAGGCCAGCTCCTCCGCCTGCGCCAACACCTTCTGCACGTGCAGGCTCCGGGCGGCGGACTGGGGTCCGTCGGTGCGCCCCGCCCCGACGTCGGCCGTGAACTCGTCGAGCAGGACGCCGTAGGCGACCTGGGCGTCGTCGGGCCGGTCGGTGAGCCGGTGCCGCCCGGCGGAGCCGTACGCCGTCACCTCCATCTCCGTGGGGTCGACCGGCAGGGCCAGGGACATCACGACCGTGCTGGTGGCACCACCGACGTGCCGCAGGCCCAACCGCCAGAGGTCCGGCTCGCCCCGGTGTGCCCAGTCGACGGCCACGACCTCACCCAACGCGGCGTCGAGCAGGTCCACCATGTGCGGCCCGATGTCCAGCAGCGCCCCGCGCTCCGCCCGCCACGAGGACGCCGCGTACGGCCCGCCCAGCAGTGCGCCGGAGAGCCAGCGGGCGCTGCCGGTCGTCGCGGCGTCGGCGGGGCCGGCGAACCCGGCGAGGAACTCGCGGACCGGCGGGTGGAAGCGGAGGGTGAACATCGTCGTCGAGACGACGCCGGCCGCGGCGATCACGGCGGCGGCCCGCTCGGCGGCGGGCAACGAGTCCGCCAGCGGCTTGTCCAGGATCAGGTGCTTCCCCGCCTCGGCCGCCCGCACCGCCAGCTCGCCCTGGACCGAGGGCGGCACCGCGAACGCGACGGCGTCGACGATCTCCAGCAGCTCCTCGACCGTGCCGACCGCCACGGTCCCCTGGGAGGCGGCGAGCTCGCGGCCCGGTTCCGGACGCCGCGTCCACACCCCCGCGAACGAGACGCCCCCGTGCGCGGCGAGCGCGGGTGCGTGCACGGTGCGGGCCCACGGCCCTGCTCCGACGAGTCCGATCCGTAGCCGATCCACGCCCCCATCCTGCCCGTGGCGCGCTTCACTCTCACCACGGTGCCCCCGAGGACGTACTGTCCGGAGGGTGAGCGTCGACGGGGACACGCCGATCAGGGCGGCCGCAACGGTTCTGCTGCTGCGAGACGACCCGGCTCCGCCGCCGGGGGTCGCGGCGCTGCAGGTCTTCCTGCAGCGCCGGGTGAAGCAGATGGCCTTCGCCGGCGGGATGACCGTGTTCCCCGGCGGCAGCGTGGACCCCACGGACGTCCCGGATCCCGAGCGTTGGGCGGGTCCGGCGCCCGAGGAGTGGGCCGCCCGGTTCGGCGTCACGCCCGAGGTGGCCGGTCAGGCCGTGTCCGCCGCGGTCCGCGAGGTCTTCGAGGAGTGCGGGGTGCTGCTCGCCGGGGCGCCCGGCGGCGAGCCGGGATCGCTCACCGCCCAGGCCCCGCTGTGGCGCAAGCAGCTCACCGAGCACACCGTGTCGCTGGCGGAGATCCTCGTCCGGTCCGGGTACGTGCTGCGGTCCGACCTGCTGACCGCCTGGGCGCACTGGATCACCCCGCCCGTCGAGCCGCGCCGCTACGACACGCACTTCTTCGTGGCCGCGCTCCCGGCGGGCCAGGAGGCCGACGCCCACACCAGCGAGGCGGTCGAGGCGGGCTGGTGGCACCCGAGCGCCGCCCTCGCCGCCTTCGACGCGGGCGAGCTCACCCTGATGCCGCCGACCCTGCTCTCGCTGCGCGACCTCACCGCCTTCTCGACGACGGCGGAGGCGCTGGCCGGGGCCGTCGGGCGCGACCTCACCGCGGTCCACCCGCAGTTCCGCAAGGACGACGCGGGGGTGCGGCACGTCATCCTGCCCGACGGTTCGGAGCACCCGTTCGCCCCGGCGGCCCCGTGACCGCGTACGGCCGCCTGCGCGAGGTGACCCCGGTCGTCTCGGTGCTGCTCGAGAACAACCCCGGCCCGATGACGCTGGAGGGCACCAACACCTGGGTCCTGCGCGCGCCGGGGGTCGAGGAGTGCGTGATCGTCGACCCGGGCGAGGAGCAGGACGAGGAGCACCTCCAGCGGGTCGCCGCGCAGGGACCCGTCGCCCGCATCCTGGTCACCCACCGCCATCACGACCACTGCGGCTCCGCCAAGAGGCTCGCCGAGCTGACCGGGGCCCCCGTGCACGCGCTGGACCCGAGCGTGGGCTCCGAGTCCCTGCGCGACGGCGAGGTGGTCGCCGCCGCGGGCCTGGAGTTCCACGTCGTCGCGACGCCCGGGCACACCACGGACTCGACGTCCTTCCTGGTCCACGGCCCGGGCGAGGGCCCGCCGCCGCTGCTGGCAGGCGACATGATCCTGGGCCACGGCACCACCGTGATCGCCCACCCGGACGGCGCGCTGGCCCCGTACCTGTCCTCCCTGGACTGGTACGCGGACCTGCCCCCCGGCACGCTCTGCCTCACCGGCCACGGGCCCGAGCTGCCCGACGCCGCGGAGATCGCGCGGCACTACCGCACCCACCGCCACCAGCGCCTGGACCAGGTCCGCGAGGCGCTGCGGACCCTGCCCGAGGACGCGACGCCCCGCCGGGTCGTCGAGACGGTGTACGCGGACGTCGACGAGAAGCTGTGGGACGCGGCGGAGCTGTCGGTGAAGGCCCAGCTGGACTACCTACGCGGGTGACCCCTCGATGGTCCTGCGGCGCAGCCACAGGACCACGCCCACGACGACCCCCGCGAACCCGCCGACGGCGAAGGCACCGGACGCACCCCACGCCTCGACGACCGTGCCCGCGAGGGACTGTCCCACCGCGGCGCCGACCGTGATCGCGGTGACGACCCAGCCGAAGGCCTCGGTGGCGGTCCCCGGCTGCGCCACGACGTCGACCACCAGGGACTGACCGGTCGTCTGCGGCGTGATCAGGCCGCCCGCCAGCAGCATCGCGACGACGAGCAGCGGCAGCGACGAGGCCGTGACCCACATCAGCAGGACCAGCAGACCGAAGCCCGTGACCAGGACCGGCATCCGCAGGTGCAGCGCGCGCGGCCAGGGCCGCATCCCGTACAGCACCCCGACCAGCACGGACGTGACCGACCACGCCGACAGCAGCGCACCCGCTGGGCACTGCTCGTCGCCGTCCTCGGCGCCA
>NZ_JACBXB010000349.1 GCF_013870575.1 Pseudonocardia pini | reverse complement strand
GGGGTGGTGGTGGGCAGCAGGCCGAGGCCCTGCGCGAGCGCGCCGCCGGGCTGGTGGAGCTGCCCGCGGGCGAGGGTGTGGAGATCGAGCTCGTCGAGGACCGGCCGTGGAGCGGGTTCAGCCGTCACCTCGGCGGTGGGCGGTCCGTCGCCCGGTTCAGCGTGGACGCGCCGCTGCGGGCGGGCCAGCTGGCCCGGCTGGTGGCGCACGAGACCTACCCGGGCCACCACGTCGAGCACCTGGCGCGAGTGGCCTCCCGCGACCCGGAGCGGGCGCTGAGCCTCACCCACGGGCCGCGGGCCCTGGTGGTGGAGGGCGTGGCGGACCTGGCGCTCGACGCCGTCGTCGGGCCGGGGTGGGGGCCCTGGGCGGCCGACGTCCTGGCCGGGGCCGGGGTGCGCACCGACGGGACCCTGGCGGAGGCGCTCGACGAGGCGATGCTCCCGCTGCAGCACGCCCGGCTCGATGCGGCGTTCCTCACTCAGCGGTCGGGTCCGGCCGCGGCCCGGGACCACCTCCGTCGGTGGCTACTGCTGGACGAGGAGCGCATCGAGCGGGTGCTCCGGTTCGTCACGGACCCGCGCTG
Organism: Pseudonocardia pini; assembly: GCF_013870575.1. Classification (GTDB taxonomy): domain Bacteria; phylum Actinomycetota; class Actinomycetes; order Mycobacteriales; family Pseudonocardiaceae; genus Pseudonocardia; species Pseudonocardia pini. The sequence continues at coordinate 4,982 of NZ_JACBXB010000349.1, read as the reverse complement.
GCGGGCCTACACCGCCACCTACGTCGTCGGGTATCCGCTGGTCCGCGCCTGGTGGAGTGGTGACGCCGCGCGTTTCCGCTGGTTGCTCGCCCAACCGGCCACCCCGGCGGTACTGGTGCCTGCGGCCGTCGGGGACTGCGCCGGACGGCCGTCACCCGTCCGAGCGACGACGACGACAGACGGTGTCGATCACGCGATGAGCGGTCGGCCGTTCTGTTAAATCTCGGGTCTGACGGTCCAGGTGTCCGAATGTCGCCCTTGACCGCATGAGGGTGACCGCTAGTAGCGTCAGTGGTGGCGGTGCGTCCCGATCGCACCGTCCGGGGAGGCCCTGGACGTGGTGTTGCAAAGCACCCGAGAGGGCCGGCATCCGGCCCTTGCGGGCGTGCGGGCGGCGTTGCAGACGCGGCTCGCGCAACCGCACCAGGGTCGGCCGGCCCACCGGAACTGTGGGCGTGGTGTCGCGCTCACGAGGGAGCACCCGTGACCGAACGTCGTACGGCCCCGGTTCAGACGACCAGCGACTCCGTCGCTGCTCGTTGCTACGTGCTCGACACCTCGGTTCTCCTGTCCGACCCGTGGTCGCTGACCCGGTTCGACGAGCACCAGGTCGTCCTGCCGCTCGTAGTGATCTCCGAACTCGAGGGCAAGCGACACCACCCCGAGCTCGGCTGGTTCGCCCGCTCGGCGCTCCGCCAGCTCGACGACCTCCGGATCAAGCACGGCAGGCTCGACGCGCCCGTGCCGATCGGCGAGGCCGGGGGCACGCTCCACGTGGAGCTGAACCACAGCGACCAGTCCGTGCTGCCGAGCGGCTTCCGCGCCGACACGAACGACAGCCGGATCCTGGCCTGTGCGCTCAACCTCCAGGCGGACTACGGCAGCACGCGGGAGGTCGTGCTCGTCACCAAGGACATGCCGCTGCGGGTCAAGGCAGCGGCCGTCGGCCTCCCCGCCGACGAGTACCACGGCCAGGACGTCGTGCCGTCCGGCTGGACCGGCATGGTCGACGTCGACGTGGCGGCCGAGGACATCGACGCCCTGTTCCGAGACGGCGTCCTCGACCACGCCGAGGCCGCCGAGCTGCCGTGCAACACGGGCATCCGGCTGCTGGGCAACACGTCGTCGGCGCTCGGGCGGGTCACCGCGGACAAGCAGATCAAGCTGATCCGCGGCGACCGCGAGGCGTTCGGGCTGCACGGGCGCTCGGCCGAACAGCGGGTCGCGCTGGACCTGCTGCTCGACCCGGACATCGGCATCGTCTCCCTCGGTGGCCGGGCCGGTACCGGGAAGTCGGCGCTCGCGCTGCTCGCGGGCCTCGAGGCCGTCATGGAGCGCCAGCAGCACCGCAAGATCGTGGTCTTCCGGCCGCTCTACGCCGTCGGCGGGCAGGAGCTCGGGTACCTGCCGGGCAGCGAGGCGGAGAAGATGGGCCCGTGGGCCCAGGCGGTCTTCGACACGCTCGGCGCGCTGGTCAGCCAGAACATCCTCGACGAGATCATCGCCCGGGGGATGCTGGAGGTCCTGCCGCTCACCCACATCCGCGGCCGCTCCCTGCACGACACCTTCGTGATCGTGGACGAGGCGCAGTCGCTGGAGCGCAACGTGCTGCTCACGGTGCTGTCGCGGTTGGGCACGGCGAGCCGGGTCGTGCTGACCCACGACGTCGCCCAGCGCGACAACCTCCGCGTCGGCAGGCACGACGGGATCGCCGCGGTGATCGAGAAGCTGAAGGGCCACCCCCTCTTCGCCCACGTCACCCTCACCCGCTCCGAGCGCAGCCCCATCGCCGCCCTCGTGACGGAGATGCTGGAGGGCCCCGGCAACTAGCTTTCCCGCACGAACGGCACTCTCGCTCAGTCCTAGTGAGCGAGAGTGCCGCTCGCTCAACGGGTGGGTTGTCCACAGCGGCACGCGGCTGTGGATGGGCGCGTGCAGGTGGGACGGCGGCGCCTCAGCATCGGGGTCATGCCCCGTCGCGTCTGTTCCCTGACCCTCGACGAGATCGCGTTCCGCTGCGACTCGACCGTCGTCCACGTTCGTGTCCTCGAGGACATCGGCGTGCCCCGGCGCACCATCCACGAGCGGTGTCGCCCCGGCGGCCCGTGGCAGTCGCTCCTGCCTGGTGTGGTGCTGCTCCAGAACGCGCCGCCGGGCAGAGCGGACCGGCGCCGGGCCGCTCTGGTCTACGCAGGGCCGGACGCGGTACTCACCGGACTCGACGCGTTGCAGCTCAGCGGCCTTCGGCGGGCTCCCACCCCGACCGGTCCGGTCCACGTGCTCATCCCGGCGGACCGCCGTCGACTCGGAGGTGGCGCCGTGCTCGCGGAACGCACGGAACGGCTGCCCGCCACCGCGCCCGACCCCTGGCCTGCGGCTCCGGTCGCGCGTGCGGCACTCGACTTCTGCCGCCGGTCACGGGACCGGGACCACGTCCGCACGGTGCTGGCCGAGGTCGTGCAGACCGGGCGCGCCTCTCCGGGTGAGCTCGCCGCCGAGCTGCGGGAAGGCAGCGGTCGCGGGTCGGCCCTCGCCCGGCAGGTGCTGACCGAGATCGCAGCCGGCGTCCGGTCGTCGGCCGAGGCGAAGGCGCGAACGGTGGTCGGTCGAACCGGGCTCGCAGAACCACTCTGGAACGCAAGGCTCGTGGACCCCGCGGGCAAGCACATCGCCACCCCGGACGCCTGGTTCGACGACGTCGGCCTCGCCTGGGAGATCGACTCCCGCGAGTTCCACTTCGCCGCGGAGGACTACGAGCGGACCGTCGTGCGCCACTCGCGCATGACCGCCCACGGGATCCTGGTCGTCCACACCCTTCCCCAGACGCTGCGCAAGCAGGGGGCGGAGGTCGTCGCCGAGCTCCGCCGATGCCACGCGCAGGCAGCCCTCCGCCCGCGACCGGATGTGCGAGCGATCCCATCCACCCCATGAGCGAGCGGCACCCTCGCTCACTAGGTATGAGCGAGAGTGCCGTTCGTGCGGGGGTCAGAGGCCGTGGGGGGTGCCCTCGGTGAAGCCGGCCTGGGTCTGGATGCCCACCACCGCGCGGTCGTGGAGTTCGGTCAGGGAGCGGGCGCCTGCATAGGTGCAGGCGCTGCGGACGCCTGCGGCGATGCCGTCGAGGACGTCCTCCACACCCGGGCGGTTGGGGTCGAGGAGCTGGCGGGAGCTGGAGATGCCCTCCTCGAACAGGCCCTTGCGGGCGCGGTCGAAGTCGTTGTCCCCGCGGGTCCGCGCCGTCACCGCCCGCTTCGACGCCATGCCGAAGGACTCCTTGTACGCGCGACCGTTCTCGTCCCGCAGGAGGTCGCCGGGGGACTCGTAGGTCCCCGCCAGCCACGAGCCGATCATCACCGAGGCCGCCCCCGCCGACAGCGCGAGCGCCACGTCCCGCGGGAAGCGCACGCCGCCGTCCGCCCAGATGGTCACGCCGTGGTCGCGTGCCGCGGTCGCGCACTCCAGCACGGCGGAGAACTGCGGCCTGCCGACGCCGGTCATCATCCGGGTCGTGCACATGGCGCCGGGGCCCACCCCGACCTTGATCACGTCCGCACCCGCCTCGGCGAGGTCCGCCACCCCGGCGGCCGTCACGACGTTGCCCGCCGCGATCGGGACCGGCGACCCGGACTCCGCCACGACGGTGCGCACGGCCCGCAGCGCCTCGAGCATCTTGTCCTGGTGTCCGTGCGCGGTGTCGACGACGAGGACGTCCACCCCGGCGTCGAGCAGGGCCTTGGCCTTGGTCGGCACGTCCCCGTTGATCCCGATCGCGGCGGCGGTCCGCAGCCGGCCGCGGGCGTCGAGCGCCGGCGTGTAGATCCCCGCCCGGATCGCGCCGAGCGAGGTGAGCAGGCCCGCGAGCCGGCCCTCGTCGTCGAGGCCCAGGGCCACGCCGGAGCCGCCGAGCGCGGAGAACACCTCGCGCGGCGCGGTCCCGAGGGGCAGTGCGACCGCGCCCGAGTCGAGGACGTCGGCGAGCCGGGTGAACCGGTCGACCCCCTGGCAGGCGGCCTCGTTCACGGTGCCGACCGGCCGCCCGCCGTCGTCGACCACCACGACGGTGTCGTGCGCGCGCTTCGGGAGGAGGTTCAGCGCGTCGGCCACCGCGTCCCCGGTCCGCAGTACGAGCGGGGTGTCCCACACGGGGTGCCGCGACTTGATCCACGAGACGATCCCGGCCACGGCCTCGGGCGCGACGTCCTGGGGGAGCACGGTCAGCGCCCCGCGCCGGGCCAGCGTCTCGGCCATCCGACGGCCCGCGACCGCGGTCATGTTCGCCGCGACCACCGGCACGGTGGCGCCGGTGCCGTCCGCCGTCGTGAGGTCGACGTCGAAGCGGGAGGCCACGGTGGACCGGCCCGGGACGAGGAAGACGTCGTCGTAGGTGAGGTCCGTCCGGGGCTGATGACCGTCGAGGAAGCGCACGGAGAGCCAAGGGTAGTCGCCCCACGCCCGCTCCGCCGCCTTCTGTGCGGATATATCGGCCGGTCGGTCCGACGTCGTGCAGCAGCGCCGCGCGCGACGGCGCCGGCCCACCGGGGGTGACGTCCGGGAAGTCGGCGACACGGCGACCGTCTCCGCAGGTCAGACGCCGGTGAGTCAGCGCTCGACGGGGATGTGCCGCTCCCGGAGCCAGGTCTCGATGGCGCGGCGGTCTCGGACCACCGACTCCAGCAGGATCCGTTCGGGGGTCGTGAAGAGGTAGCGTTGGAAGGTCGCCCCGCCGGCCGTGCGGGCGGTGGGGTCGGCGCCCGCGGCGAGCAGGTCCCGCACCACCGCGGTGCGGTTGATCATCGCGGCGTAGTGCAGCGGGGTGTGGCCGGTGCGGTCGGCGAGGTCCACGTCCGTGCCGCGCTCCAGGAGGAGGGCGATGTTCTCGTCGCGGTGGGAGTGCAGCGCGGGGCGGAGCGGGCTGCCGCCGGTCACGGCGTTCGGCGACGACGGGTCGAAACCCCGGTCCAGCAGCATCCGCAGCATGACGA
>NZ_JACBXB010000348.1 GCF_013870575.1 Pseudonocardia pini | reverse complement strand
GCGCCGCGACCGGCTCCCCCACGGCGGCGGGCAGCAGGTACCGGTCGGCCACGACCAGCAGCACCCCGCCGATCACCAGGCCGAGCAGCCGCTGGTCGAGGGTGTCCGGCGCGAACGGCGGGAAGCAGGGCAGCACGTAGAGCAGCTGCAACCCGTTCGCGACACCTGCCACCCGCGGCCCGCCCACCCCGGCGTACGCCACGGCGAACCCGACGACGAGCATCCCCGCCGCGGCCGCCCACGTCGACACCGCGAGCAGCGTGCCCAGGCACACGAGCACCGCGCCCACGGGCACGGCCACGGCGAAGGTCCGCAGCCGCCGCCCGGGGGTCCCCGAGACCTCCGAGAGCGCGCCGAGAGCGATCACCGTGAACAGCGCGTAGATCGCGGTCGTCGAGTCGCCGAACCCGTAGAGGCACACGTAGAACCCCGCGAGCGAGGCGACCGAGATCCGGACGGCCTTGCGCAGGGCGACCCGGGTGGCCGGCTTCACGGCGACGTCACCGTGCCGGCGGCGGCAGCTCCACCCAGCCCTGCGGCCCCGGCAGCGTCGCGGCCGCGGCGGGCCCCCAGGTCCCGGGCTCGTACCCCGCGGGCGCGGTGCCCGGATCGAGGATCGGGGCGACGATCCGCCACGCCTCCTCGATGGTGTCCATCCGGGCGAAGTGGGCGGGGTCGCCGGCGAGCGCGTCGGCGAAGATCCGCTCGTAGGGCTCGTGCATCGTGCCCAGGACCTGCCGGAAGTCCGCCGTCACGGGGATCTCCACCGGCACGTCCCCGCCACCGGGTCGCTTCGCGAGCAGGGTGAACGTGACCCCCGCACCGGCCTGCAGGCGCAGCCGGATCCGGTCCGCGCTCGCCCCAGCGACCCCGAACAGCGGGCGCGGCGGCGGCTTCAGCACCGCGACGACGTCGAGCACCGTCACCGGCAGCGCCTTGCCCGCCCGCAGGTGCACCGGCACGCCGGACCACCGCCAGTTGTCGACGTGGAAGGTGGCGGCCACGTAGGTCTCCGTCGTCGAGCCCGCGGCGACGCCCGGGGTGTCGAGGTAGCCCGCGTACTGCCCGCGCACCACCTCGCTCGGGTCCAGCGTGCGCACCGCCCGGAGCAGGGTGTGCTTGGCGTCCCGCTGGTCGTCCGCCGCGTCGGTGAGCGGGGCGTCCATCAGCAGGTAGGCCATGACCTGGAGCAGGTGGTTCTGGACGACGTCGCGGACGGTGCCGACCGAGTCGTAGAACGAGCCGCGGTCGGCGACGTCGAAGTCCTCGGCCATGGTGATCTCGAACCGGTCGATCCACTGCCGCGTCCACAGTGGCTCCATCAGCGTGTTCGCGAACCGCAGCACGAGCAGGTCCTCGACGGGCTCCTTGCCGAGGAAGTGGTCCACCCGGAACAGCTGCGACTCGGAGTAGTGCTTCGCCAGCAGCGCGTCCAACGCGCGCGCCGAGGCCAGGTCGTGCCCGAAGGGCTTCTCCACCACCAGCCGGGCCCGCTCCGCCAGCCCGACGGCGGCGAGCCCGTCGGCCACCGTGCCGAACAGCGACGGGGGCACGGCGAGGTAGTGCACCGCGAACGCCCCCTCCGGCACGGCCTTCGCCAGTGCGGTGAAGGTGCCGGGATCGGCGTAGTCGCCCGCCACGAGGTGCACCGAGGCCTGCAGCCGGCCCAGGACGGCCGCGTCGACGGACGGGATCGCCGCGTGCACGCTGTCCGCGACGTGCGAGCGCAGCTTGTCGTCGTCCCAGTCGGTGAGCGCGACCCCGATCACCGGCACGGCCAGCTCACCGCGCTCCACCAGCCGGTACAGCGCGGGCAGGATCTTCTTCCTGGCCAGGTCCCCGGTCACGCCGAACAGGACGAGGACATCACCGGGGGTGCTCACGACCCGCTCTTCTCGAGGTGACCGCCGAACTCCAGCCGCTGGGCGGACTCCACCTTGTCGGCGAACAGCTCGCTGCCCCGCGAGGCGAACCGGCTGTAGAGCGCGGCGGTGAGCAGCGGTGCCGACACGCCCTCCTCGATCGCCGCGATCGACGTCCAGCGGCCCTCGCCGGAGTCCGACACCCGGCCCGCGAACTGCTCCAGGCTCGGGTCGCCGCGCAGCGCCTCGGCGGTCAGGTCGAGCAGCCACGAGCCGACGACGCTGCCGCGCCGCCACACCTCGGCGACCTCACCGAGGTCGATGTCCGGGTAGGGGTAGTAGCGGGGCTCGCGCAGCGGCGCGGTCTCGGCGTCGACCTCCGCCTTCCGGACGCCCACTCCGGCGTTCTTGATGACGTTCAGCCCCTCGGCGTACGCGGCCATGAGCGCGTACTCGATGCCGTTGTGGACCATCTTCACGAAGTGCCCGGCGCCCGAGGGTCCACAGTGGAGCCAGCCCTGCTCCGCGGGAGTGGGGTCGCCCTCGGCGCCCGGTGTGCGCGGCGCCGCGTCCACCCCGGGGGCGAGCGCGGCGAACACGGGCTCGATCCGCGACACCGCACGGTCCGGCCCGCCGATCATCAGGCAGTAGCCGCGCTCCAGGCCCCAGACGCCGCCGCTGGTGCCGCAGTCCACGTAGTCGACGTCCTTCGCCGCGGCGGTCTCGGCCCGGTCGATGTCGTCCCGGTAGGAGGAGTTGCCGCCGTCGACGATCGCGTCCCCCGGCGAGAGGAGCCCCAGCAACTCGGTCACGGAGTCGCCGGTGATCGCGGCGGGCAGCATCAGCCACACGGTCCGCGGCGCCTCCAGGCCCCTGACCAGCTCCTCCACCGATCCGGCCCCGCGGGCACCCTCCGCGACCAGCCCGGCGACGGCGTCGGCCGAGACGTCGTAGACGTGGCACTCGTGGCCCGCGCGCAGCAGCCTGCGGACCATGTTGGCACCCATCCGACCGAGCCCGATCATCGCGATCTGCATTCGTCGTCCTCTCTGGTGGGGTCAGCCCAGCGGGTGCAGGCGACCGAGTTCGGGGGCGACGACGCCGGCCCCGTGGTCGAGCTGGTGGTCGAGGTCCACCGCCGCGCTGATCAGCGCCAGGTGGCTGAAGGCCTGTGGGAAGTTGCCGAGCTGCTCGCCGGTGGCGCCGATCTCCTCGGAGTAGAGGCCGAGGTGGTTGGCGTAGGTGAGCATCTTCTCGAAGGCGGTGCGGGCGTCGCCGAGCCGCCCGGAGCGGGCCAGGGCGTCGACGTACCAGAAGCTGCACAGCGAGAACGTGCCCTCGGTGCCTGCCAGGCCGTCCGGCGAGGCGGCGGGGTCGTAGCGGAACACGAGCCCGTCGGACACCAGGCCCTCGTCGATCGCCCGCAGCGTGGACCCCCAGAGCGGGTCGGTGGGGACGACGAAGCCCACCCGCGGCATCATCAGCACGGACGCGTCGAGCACGTCGCCGCCGAGGTACTGGACGAACGCCCGGCGCCCGGGGTCCCAGCCCTTCTCGATCACCTGGTCGTAGATCAGGTCCCGCTGCCGGGTCCACTCCGGGATGTCACCGGGCCGGGCACGGTCGCGGGCCATCCGGATCGCCCGGTCGAAGGCCACCCAGGACATCAGCCTGCCGTAGACGAAGTCCCGGCGTCCGCCGCGGGTCTCCCAGACCCCCTCGTCCGGGGAGTCCCAGTTCTCGCACAGCCAGCCCACCAGCCGTCGGACGGCCTGCCAGCCGCGGTGGTCGAGGCGCACCGCGTGCTGGTCCGCGAGCTGCAGCGAGTAGAGGGCCTCGCCCACGATGTCGAGCTGCAGCTGGTCCGCGGCGCCGTTGCCCACCCGCACCGGCCGCGAGCCGCGGTAGCCCTCCAGGTGGTCGAGGGTCTCCTCGGTCAGGTCCGCCGTGCCGTCGACCCGGTACATGATCCGCAGCGGCCGGTCCTCCGGGCCGTCGTGGGAGTTGATCCGGTCCGCCAGCCAGGAGCCGAAGGCCGCGGCCTCCTCGGTGTAGCCCAGGCTGAGCAGGGCGTGCACCGAGAACGAGGCGTCCCGGATCCAGGTGTAGCGGTAGTCCCAGTTCCGCTCGCCGCCGGGCTGCTCGGGCAGGCCCGCGGTCGGCGCGGCCACGAGCGCGCCGGTCGGGGCGTAGGTCATCAGCTTCAGCGACATCGCCGAGCGGTGGACCGTCTCGCGCCAGCGGCCGGAGTAGGTCGAGCGCTCCAGCCAGCTGCGCCAGAAGTGCACGGTCTCGTCGAACTTCGCGTCGGCCTGGCCGATCGGGATCCGCCGGGGACGGACGTCCGCCCCGGACTCGAGCACCGCGCCGACGGCCTGGCCCGCGGAGAGGGTGATCGTGGCGCTGACGTCCTGCTCCTCGGCCCGCCAGTCCAGCGCACCCCCGCCGTCGACCACGGTGTGCAGGGCGAGGTCGAGGTCCGGCCCGTGGAAGGCCGGGCCGTCCGGGGTCAGCTCGAGGGTGTGCGGGGCGCGGCCGTAGTCGAACCGCGGCCTGCACTCGACCGTGAAGCGCATCGTCCCCCGCACCACGCGCAGCACCCGGACGATCTCGTGCCGGTCGGTCGCCGCCCCGTCGCGGACGGGCATGAAGTCGTAGAGCGCGCCGACGCCGTCGGGGGTCATGAACCGGGTCATGAGCACGGCGGTGTCGTGGAAGTACCACTGCCTGCGCGTGACCTCCGCGTTCGTGTCCGGGGCGATCCGGAAGAACCCGCCCCGACGACGGTCGAGCAGCGAGCCGAACACGCTCGGCGAGTCGAAGCGCGGGCAGCAGAACCAGTCGATGCTGCCGTCCGTGGTGACCAGCGCCGCGGTCTGCAGATCGCCGATCAGGCCGTGCTCGGCGATCGGCGGATAGTCGTCCGGGTAGGCCACTCGCGCCCTCCTCGTCCCGCGGGGATCCTGGGATCCACTCGGTACCGCACGCTCCGGCGTTAGCCGCTCAGCAGAACGTGACCACGTTCCGGTCCAGCGGCATCTGGCCCCGCCGTTCGCCGGTGTCGGCCGACGGGGTGAACGGCAGCTCCGGCGTCGGCTGCGCGGGCAGCACGTCGTCCCAGATCCGCTCGGTGACCTGACCGTCGACCCGGAGGCACTCGAAGGCGAACGGGGTGCTGTCGGTCGGGAAGAACGTCGGCTCGGTCATCACCTGGAAGTGCAGGTGCGGGGCCGTGGAGTTGCCGGAGCTGCCGACGTGGCCGAGCACGTCGCCCCGCTTCACCCGCTGCCCCGTCTCGACGGCCACGGTGCCGGTCTTGAAGTGCGCGTACAGCACGTAGACGCCCGGTGCGACCATCAGCGTCACGTGGTTGCCGACGGTCTCGGCGATCGGCGGGAGCGGCGGCGGCTCCGGGAGCGAGGTCGTCTCGGCGAACCCGTCCGTCGCGTCCACGACGACGCCGTCCGCGACCGCGATGGCAGGCTGGTCGTAGGCGAGGTAGTTCGTGAGCTGCGCGGGGTCGTTGGTCCAGGCGCGGTGCCGGTCGTCGAGCAGGTACCAGTCGATCGCGTGGCGCTGCGGCACCAGCAGCGACCCGTCGATCGGGGCGAGGCCGCGGCGATGGTGGGTGTCGTCCACGCAGCAGCCGTCGCTGGCGTACCAGGGGCCGCCCCGCAGCGGCGGGCCGAAGACCGGCGCCGCGGCCGTGCTCA
>NZ_JACBXB010000347.1 GCF_013870575.1 Pseudonocardia pini | reverse complement strand
GCAGGCCTGCAGGTGCCGCCGCGCGGTGCGCGCCGGGTGCACGCCCTGGGCCTCCATGACCGCGCCGACGACCCGGCCCGGGGCGGCGAGCCGCGCGTACGGGACGCCCTCGACCAGCGCGGACCCGGCCGTGGGATGGACCAGGCCGAGGATCGCCCGCAGGGTCGTGGTCTTGCCGGACCCGTTGGGGCCGAGGAAGCCGGTCACCGCGCCGGGCTCCACCGTGAAGCTCAGCCCGCGGACCGCCTCCACCGGGCCGAACCGCTTGGCCAGCCCCTCCACCCGGATGCGCCCGCTGCCGTCGGGTTCCACACCGCTCCCCTCGTCGTTCCGCCCCATCCTCTACCCGCCCGATTCGTGCTTCTGATCCGGTCCACCGCCCGATACCTTGTGGTCCAGCTCACCCTCACCGTCGAGGAGACCCGATGACCCTGAGCCCTGCCGTGACCGACGTCCCGGGCCTGCTCGCCCGCTGGGTGACCGAGCGGCCGGAGGCCGAGGCGCTGCGTTTCGGGGAGGTGCGGCACACCTGGGCCGAGCTCGACGAGCGGGTCCGCAGGCTCGCCGCCGCGCTGCGCGCCGAGGGGGTCGAGCGGGGCGACCGGGTCGCCGTGCTCGACCTCAACCACCCGTCCTGCCTCGAGCTCACGCTCGCCTGCGCGCGGATCGGGGCCGCCAACGTCGTCGTCAACTTCCGGCTCGCGCCGCCCGAGATCGTCTACGTGGTCAACGACGCCGGCGCGCGGCTGCTGCTCGTCGGGCCGGAGTTCGCCGCCGCGGCGGCGGGCCTGGCGGACAGGGTCCCGACCCTGCGCCGGACGATCGGCACGGACGAGTACGAGGCCTGGCTGGCGGCCCACGAGCCGGAGCAGGGCCCGGCGCAGGTCGACCCGGCGGACTGCTTCGTGCAGCTCTACACCTCCGGCACCACCGGCTTCCCCAAGGGCGTGATGATCACGCACGCCGCGATGCTCGCGCTGGCCCACAACGCCGCGCAGAGCTTCCAGGTCGACGCCGACGCGGTCGTCCAGGTCGCGATGCCGCTGTTCCACGTCGGCGGCACCTCGTACGCGATGCTCGCCATCGCCAACGGGGCCCACACGGTGCTGCTGCGAATGCCCGATCCCGCCGCGGTCGTCGCCCAGCTGGAGGAGGAGCGGGTCACCCACACCTTCCTGGTCCCGGCCCTGCTGGGCGCGATGACCCAGGTGCCCGGGGTGGCCGAGCGGGACTTCAGCGCGATCCACACGCTGTCCTACGGCGCCTCGCCCATGCCGCTGCCGGTCATGCGCGCGTGCCTGCCGCTTTTCCCCGGCCGGATGCACCAGGTCTACGGGATGACCGAGGCCAGCGGCGCCGTCACCGCCCTGCCACCCGAGGACCACGAGAACCCCGAGGTCGCGCACCGGCTGGTGTCGGCGGGGGTGCCGCTGCACGGCTGCGCCATCGAGGTCCGGGACCCCGCCACCGGCGAGCCCGTGCCGACCGGCGAGCCCGGTGAGATCTGGGTGTTCACCGACCAGCTGATGGCGGGCTACTGGCAGCAGCCGGAGGCGACGGCGGCGGCGGTCACCCCGGACGGCTGGCTGCGTTCGGGCGACGGCGGGCACCTGGACGCCGACGGGTACGTCTACGTGACCGACCGGATCAAGGACATGATCGTCAGCGGCGGGGAGAACGTGTACCCGGCCGAGGTCGAGCGGGTGCTGGCCGAGTTCCCGGGGATCGCCGACGTGGCCGTGATCGGGGTGCCGGACGAGCGCTGGGGCGAGGTGCCCCGCGCGGTCGTGGTCGCGCCCGACGGCGTGGACGAGGCGGCGGTGCTCGCGTACTGCCGGGAGCACCTGGCCGCGTTCAAGTGCCCGAAGGGCCTCGACGTCGTCGACGAGCTGCCGCGCAACCCTACCGGCAAGATCCTCAAGAAGGACCTCCGGGCCCCCTACTGGGCGGGCCGCGACCGGCGGACGGTCTAGGACCCTGCCGGCTAGCCCGCCGGGCGCTCCGGGACACCGATCCTCGGAAACGGCCGGACCGCGAACACGGCCTCGACCGGCACCTCGAAGTGCTCCGCGATGCGGAGCGCGAGGTGCAGGCTGGGGCTGTACTCGCCGCGCTCGAGGTATCCCACGGTCTGGTAGTGCACCCCGACCGCGTCGGCCAGCTCGCGGCGGGAGAGGCCGCGCTCGGCGCGCAGCATGGCGATGCGGTTGTGGATCCGCGGGTCCTGCTCGCCGTCTGCGGTCATCGGCACGACCGTCAGGCCCGCTGCAGCGCCGCCTCGCGGCGGGCCTCCACGCGCGAGCCGGACTCCCGACGGGCCATCCGGCGCAGCAGGACCGGCCCGAGCCCCAACCCGACCGCGGCCCAGCCGCCGAGCACCAGCAGTCCCGCCACCGTGCGCCAGCTCCCGCCCAGCTCCAGCACGGCCGCCTCGGCGGGCAGGAACACCGACCGCAGGCCGAGCCCCAGCCAGTACATCGGGAACAGCTGGACCAGCACCTGGACCCAGCCCCACAGCACCTGCACCGGGAAGAACAACCCGCTCAGCGCCGACAACGCCGCGGTGGCCAGGAACCCGACGCCACCGATCGTGCGCGGGTTCTTCACCACCGAGCCGATGAGGAGCCCCACGGACAGACACGCCAGCAGGCCGAGAACCAGGTAGCCGAGCAGGCCGAGCCACAGCACGGCGCTGCCCACCGGCACTCCCGAGAGCAGGAACATGCCGGGCACGCCGACGATCAGCAGCCCGGCGGCGACGTCGAGCGCCGCGACCACCACGAGCCCGATCACGTAGGCCTGCATCCCGCCCGGCGTCGCCTTGGCGCGCAGGAGGGTGCCGTCCTCCCGCTCGTTGGCCAGGTAGTAGGCGATGCCCATCACCCCGAACACCACGGTGATGGCCATGATCCCGGGCAGCAGCGCTGCCGTCGCCGAGACGCCGAAGCCCTCCAGCTGCTGGTTGCGCAGCAGGATCAGCACCACCAGCGGCACGAGGTTCCAGAACACCGTGTTGGCCAGCCCCTCGCGGGTGGTGTTCACGGCCCGCCAGGTGATCCAGCCCCGCCGCAGCCCGAGCCGCAGTCCCCTCATCGCCCCTGCTCCCTGCGTTGCACCATCGCCAGGTAGGTGTCCTCCAGCGAGGACCGCCGGACCTCCAGCTCCGTGACCTCGGGTCCGGGCCCCGCCAACAGCTCCCGGACGAACGCGACGGCCGCCGCGTCGTCCGGCGCGCCGTGCACCGACCGCTCCCCGCCCGCGCACCACCGGACCTCGGTGTGCCCGGCGACCTCGCGCGACAGGGCCGCCGCGCTGCCGTCCGCCACGATCCGGCCGCCGTCGAGGATCAGGATCCGGTCCGCGAGCTTCTCGGCCTCCGCGAGGTCGTGCGTGGTGAGCAGGATCGTCACCCCGTCGACGTCCGCGAGGCGGTGGACGAGCTCGTGGAACTCCTGCCGGGCGTGCGGGTCCAGCCCCGCGGTCGGCTCGTCGAGGAACAACAGCCGCGGCCGCCCCACCAGCCCGATCGCCACGTCCAGCCTGCGTCGCTGACCTCCCGACAGCGACCCGATCCGCTGGCCCGCCCGGTCGGTGAGCCCGACCCAGCCGAGCAGCTCGGCCACCGCGACCGGCCGGGGGCGCTCCGGCTCGGAGTACGGCGCGTAGTAGTCGCCGAGGTGGCCCAGCAGCTCCGCGACACGCCACTTCGCGTGGTCGCGCCAGGACTGCAGCACGACGCCGATGTCCGCCCGCCACCGCTCGCCGCCGCGGACCGGCTGGACGCCCAGCACCTCGACCTCGCCCCCGGACGGGGCCCGGAAGCCCTCCAGGATCTCGATGGTCGTGGTCTTGCCCGCCCCGTTCGGCCCGAGCAGCGCCACGACCTCGCCGTGCCCGATCTCCAGGTCGAGCCCGCGCAGCACGGCGTTGTCGCCGTAGGTCATCCGCAGATCGCGGATCCGCACGGCCGGCCCCGTCACCGCCGCCGCGGCAGGCCCCGCCCCCAGGTCACTCGCCACCGTCATCGCACTCCCCCCTCTCGTCGTGCCAACCGGACGGAAAATAGCAGCCCTACTACATCAACACCAGACAAATCAGACACCGATGGCGTCGGTCAACCCCCACGTGACAGCATCGCTGTCATGAAGCTCTCGACGCAGCTCCCCTACTCCGACGACCCGGTGGCCGGGGCGGACCGCATCGTGGAGCTGGAGAAGGCGGGGCTCGACGTCGTGTGGGTCGCCGAGGCCTACAGCTACGACGCGGTGTCGGTGATGGGCTACCTGGCGGCGCGGACCTCGCGGATCGAGATCGGCTCCGGGATCCTGCCCATCTTCACGCGCACCCCGTCGCTGCTGGCGATGACGGCGGCGGGGCTCGACGCGTTGTCCGGCGGGCGGGCGATCCTGGGGCTCGGCACGTCGGGGCCGCAGGTGGTGGAGGGCTTCCACGGCGTGCCGTTCGACAAGCCGGTGGCGCGCACCCGCGAGGTCATCGAGATCTGCCGCTCGGTGTGGCGCCGCGAGAAGGTGGAGCACCGGGGCCTCTACGAGATCCCGCTGCCCGCGGAGCGCGGCACCGGACTGGGCAAGCCGCTCAAGCTGATCAACCATCCGAGGCGCGCGGACATCCCGATCTGGGTCGCGTCGCTGGGGGACAAGAACGTGGAGATGACCGCGGAGCTCGCGCAGGGCTGGCTGCCGCACGCCGTCGTCCCGGAGCGGATGGAGGAGGCGTTCGGCGCCCCGCTGGCCGCGGGGCTGGCCAAGCGGGACCCCGCGCTCGGCCCGCTGCAGATCGCGGGCGGCGGCTTCCTCGCGCTCGAGGAGGAGATGTGGGAGCCGGCCCGCCGGGCCGCCCGGGCGATGTTCGCGCTCTACATCGGCGGCATGGGCGCGCGCGGCAAGAACTTCTACAACACCGTGATGCAGCGCCAGGGCTGGCCGGACGAGGCCAAGATCGTCCAGGACCTCTACCTGGACGGGCACAAGGAGGAGGCGGCGGCCGCGCTCCCGGACGACTTCATCGACAGGTCCACGCTGATCGGACCGGCCGGGCACGTGCGCGAGCGGATCGCCGCGCTGCACGAGGCGGGGGTCACGCACCTCCAGGTCACGCCGGTCACGAACGACGCCCCCGGAGTGCTCGGTCAGGTGCGCGAATGGCTGCCGTGAGGGGGTGCCGTCACGGCGGGTGAGGGCCTCGTTCCACAATGAGGGGCCTGCCGTCCTCGACCCCCCGGGAGCCGCGTGGTGCCCGCCCTGCCCGTGCGTACGTCCGACGAGCCCATGGCTCCGGACGCCTACCGCTACATCGCGACGCACGCGTGGTGGATGGGGACGTTCATGGAGCCGGAGCCCGACGGCCCCGTGCACGTGCACCTCTCCGAGCACCTGCTGCAGCAGTGGACGCCCGCGATGCAGGAGGCGGACTGGCTGCTCGACCGGGTGCTCACCGCGCTGCTGGCCGGGGTGCGCGGGCCTGCCGTCGGCTTCGGCGCGACGATCCGGCTGCACGCCGACATGGTCCTGATGGCCGACGACGCCCGGGTGCGGATGCCCTTCGCGGCGCTCGGCACGGCGCCGGAGG
>NZ_JACBXB010000346.1 GCF_013870575.1 Pseudonocardia pini | reverse complement strand
CGCGGCGGTCTGCGCGAGGTCCGGATCGACGGGGTCCGCCTGGTCCACCGGGTCCACCTGCTCCGCCGGGCCGCCCCTCCCCTGTCCCCCACGGCCCTGGCCCTGCTCTCCGAGATCCGCCGCGCCTACCGGGCGGGCCTGGACGTCACCGCGGGGCGTCGGGCGAGCTGACCGGCGGCCGCCGCCACCTCCACGGACCACCCCCGAGCGATTCGAGAGCAGCACGGTCCTTGACGCTCATAGTTCGAGACTCTAACTTTGAGAGGGACGAACACCGAGCGAGACGGGAGCACCATGACGACCAGTATCAGCCGGGTCGCACGCGCGATCACGGCCGACGAGGCCGCGGAGGTCGAGGCGAACGGCTGGGCCCTCCTTCCGGGGTACGTCGGCGCGGAGCAGGTCCACTCGCTGCGCCGGGGCGCCGAGTCGCTGCTCGGCCTCGCGCCCGACGGCGCCGTCGTCCGGCCCAGCGCGGTCGTGCGGACCCCCTCGGAGGTCGGCAGGCGAACGGCGCGCACCGCCCTGCGCGTGTTCGGCGAGACCGCGCTCGATCCCGAGCTCGGCCGCAACGCGGGCCGGGTGGTGAACCGCCCCGACTCGATCGTGCTGGTCGAGGACGAGGTCAACGCCGCGCGTGACCAGCAGCCCGGCGCGCCCGCCTTCCACGCCGGAGCCTCCTCGTACCAGCTGGACACGACCTTCGGCTTCACCTGGATCGCCCTGACCGACATCGACGCGGACCAGGGGGCTCCGGTCTTCGTCAGCGGGTCGCACCGCCTCGGCCTCGTCGGCCTGGGGTTCTACTCGGAGGAGACCATGGCCGGCTGGGACCGGTTGCCTGCCGGGTCGGTCTCCGCACCGCAGGCGATGAAGGCGGGCGATGCGGTCGTCGCCCGCAGCGAGACCATCCGGGCGTTCCCCCCGAACACGACCGACCGGGTGGCGATCACCTACGCCCTCGTGCACGCACCGGCCACCACCACCTACATCGGTTGGCCCATCGAGCTTCCCGGGGGCACCGAGATCCCCTCCCACCAACTCCTGACCGAAGCGGGTCTGCCGATCGTGCACCACGGCGAGGACCGCGACGACTGGCGCCGCACCCAGGGCGCGAAGGGCTGAGCGACATGACCGCACACCTGACCGAGCGCACCGTCGAGGGCGTTCGCGTGACCAGCCGCCCGGTGACCGACGAGGAGGTCGCCCACTTCCACGAGAAGGGCTGGGTCGTCCTCCGGCAGCTGATCAGCCCGGAGCTCGCGGGCGCGATGCTGGAGCGGATCAAGGCGCGGATGGGCGAGGACGGCCTGTCCTATAAGGACCGTCCCGGCTTCGACTGGAGCAGCGACGCGGGGACCACCTACCGCGGCGTGAGCCACGACGAGCCGCTCTTCGCGGACTTCGTGCAGGACGAGGACATGGGTCGGAGCATGGCCCGGCTGGTCGGCCGCCGGGTCGGCATGCGCCTGCTCGACGACAGCATGCTCGTCCGCACCACCGAGCGCTCGCAGCCGCAGAGCTACCACCAGGACCGCCCGTCGGGCTGGGACCGCGACCACGTCGCACCCTGGATCGCCCTCGCCGAGATCCCGCCGCAGATGGGGACGATGCGGTTCTTCTCGGGTTCGCACGCCGCGGGTCTGTTCGGCAAGATCGGCGGCGACGAGGAGGTCATCCGCCGCACCATCCCCGCGATGCGGGACGCGGAGCTCTCCGAGCAGCCGCACCTGATGCCCGGCGACGCCACCGTGCACCACCACCTGACGATCCACGGCTCGTCCGCCAACTCGATGCCGCTCCCGCGCTGGGCCTACCGGATCCGCTACCTCCCGGAGGACAGCCGCTACACCAACATGCCGTCGGAGATGGTCAAGCGCCTGGACTTCGCTCCGTACCAGACGTTCGACCACCCCAACTTCCCCCTGACGCGCTACGTCCCCTGATCCGGGACACCCACCACCGACACAGCGGGTGGCCGCCGACGCGGCCACCCGCTGTCGTCGTGTCAGACCCGGTCGCCCCGGCCCGCCGTCCACGCCCCGTCGAACACCACGGGGAAGCGGTCGAGATCGCGCAGCGGCTCGTCGACCCGCAGGACGGCCCCCTCGGTCAGCGCGGAGGGGGCACCGACGTAGCGCGCGTCGCCCGGGAAGTAGGTGACGACGTAGGTCCAGCGCGTCGTCGCCGCCCGGTTGGGGAGCGTCAGCGACGCCAGACCGCTGTTGTGCGCCACCACGTCGCCGGGCGCGAGCGGGACCGACTCGGCCGCCGACCGACGGTGATCGGGGCGAGCGCGATCGACAGCGCCACGAACGGGCGGTCGAGCATCGTCCCGACCCGGGACTCCCGCACGTCCGGTACCGGCCCGGTCCCGGACCGCGGCGGCGCCCAGCCGATCGCGTCGCCCAGCAGACGGACCGTCCCGGCGTGGTCGAGCAGCCGGGCCGCCGCCGCCCCGAGGTTCTCGGCGGTCGCGACCGAGGCGAACAGCGCGTCGTCCCGGTGGGAGAGCCGCAGTGCGGCGACCCCGGTCTCGTCGAGGGCGAGGTCGCGGAAGGCCATCCAGGCCGTCGCGGCCTCCAGCATGGCGGCGACCAGCCCCGGGTCGACCAGGCCGCGCAGCACGACGTGGCCGCGTGCGCGGTACTCCCGGACCTCCGCCTCGTCGAGCTCCCGCACGGCCGACCGGACGTGCCCACTTCTCGTCATCCCAGACCTCCATCCTTCGCTGGTCGAATGCTATAGCTAGAAACACTAACTATGTGTTTCGTTCTTAGTTCGACTCTTGAATTGACCTTCGGCCGGCGCTAGCGTCTCGCGCCACGGGGTGCAGTCACCACGCCCCCGCCGGTTCCCGGATCTCGTCGCGTCCGACGCGACCCACCCTCCACAGGAGAGCCCACGATGAACCAGACCGCACCGCCACCGGGTCGTCCGTCCCGGAGGTGGATGTTCGGCTGCCTCGCCGTCCTGACGACCGTCCTCGCCGGTTGCGCGGGTGGCGGGGCCCAGCAGGAGGGGTCGACGGCGGGCTCCACGTTCACCCAGGTCGAGGCGACGCTGCCGCAGTCCCTCGACCCGAACGCGGCGATCGACGCCATCACCACCAAGGTGACCGGCGGCTTCGCCAGCCCGCTCGTGCAGCAGGCAGGCAGGCCCGCGGAGGGAGACGAGCTCGCGCCCGCCACCGAGGTGGCGCCGTACCTCGCCGAGAGCTGGGAGAAGCAGCCGAACGGCGGCTACCTGTTCCGGCTGCGCACCGACGCGGTGAGCCAGGCGGGCAACCCCCTCACCTCGCGAGACGTCGACTGGTCGCTGCGGAGGGCCCTCGAGGTCGGCACCGCGGGCTCCGGGTACTTCACCCTCGGCGCGATCGACACCACGACCCCGGTCACCGTGATCGACGACCACAGCTTCACGCTCAACGTGACCCGCGACAACGAGCTGGTGCTGGCCTCCCTCGTCTTCCCGATGATGTCGATCCTCGACTCGACGGAGATCCAGAAGCACGCGACCCCCGCCGACCCGTGGGGCGCGGAGTGGCTCAAGACCAACAGCGCGGGCTTCGGGCCCTACCAGGTCTCGAGCTTCACCCCGGCGCAGTCGCTGCGGCTCACCCGCAACCCGAACCACTGGGCGAACCCGACGTTCACCGACATCGTGCTCCGCTCGGTGCCCGACGCGGGCTCGCGCCTGCAGCTGGTGCAGAGCGGCGAGGCCCAGGCCACCAGCGGCCTCACCTGGTCCCAGTTCGGCGCGGCCGCCGAGACGGGCTCGCTGAAGGCCGAGGCGCTGCCGTCGAACGGCGCCGCCGCCTTCTACATGCAGGAGGCCTACGCGCCCTTCGCCGACGTCCGGGTCCGCCAGGCCGTCGCGCACACGGTGGACATGGCGCAGATCAACCAGGCGATCTTCGGCGGCTACGGCACGATCCCGGGGGCGAACCCGTGGCTCCCGCCTGCGATGCCCTCGCCCGGGACCCTGCCCTCCTACACCCGAGACCTCGACCGCGCCAAGGCCCTGATGGCCGAGGCGGGCTACGCGGGCGGCTTCGACCTGGAGATCAGCGCGACGCCGGGGACCTCGGGCGACTGGGCCGGTGACCTGATCCAGATCCTGGGCCAGCAGCTGGCGGAGATCGGCATCCGGGTGACCCCGAACATCGTCCCCAGCGTGTCGGACTTCAACGCGCGCAGCGACCAGAAGCAGCTGCAGGCGACCGTCTCGCTGGGCACCTACCCGGTCAACAGCCCGACCTACGCCATGCGCAACTGGGACGTCAACCAGCGGCGGAGTCCGGCGACGCTGTACTCCTACCGCAACGACCGGTTCCAGGAGCTCCGCGCCCAGATGGCGGGCACGGCACCGGGCCCGGCCCTGGACGCGGTCGTCCTGCAGGCCGCCACGGTGGTGGCCCAGGACGTCCCGATGGTCAACCTCGTCCAGGTCCCCGCGCAGCTGGTGACGACCTCCGCCCTGTCCGGGGTGCAGGCCTACACCTACCCGATCCTCTACTGGGAGCAGCTGGGCGACTCGTCCTGACGCACGCCGAGGCGCCCGACCGTCCGCAGGGACGGTCGGGCGCCTCGGTCGTTCAGTCGAACACACGCTCGGCGAACAGCCTGAGCAGCTCACGGGTGTTCTCGTCGTTGTGCGCGGCACCGGGACGGAACACCGTGGTCACGGGGATGTGGGCCGCGGTCAGCATCGCGATCGTCCGCGTGGTCCCGTTCAGCCCGATGTCGTCGAGCCCGGTGCCGACCATCAGCAGCTCGGCGTCCCCCGCGGCGGCGGCCGCGGTGAGCAGGGGTGCGCCGTTCGCCTGGAGGTCCGCGACCGGGTCGAAACCGGGGAACCGCGCGGGGTCGAAGGTGTTGACGTTGTAGCCGCCCGAGAAGCTCCCGAACCAGCCGACCAGCCCGCGCTGGGTGAGGAAGGTGTCCATGGTGGCCACACCGGACGCCGAGAAGCCCGCCAGGGCCCGGTCCCGGGCCTCCCGCGACACGGGGTAGGCCGCCTCGACGGCGGGGACGATGCTCTCGCGCAGGTCCTGCGGGAACAGGTCCTCACCGATGGGGTGGTACGAGCGGCCCGTGGTCTCGTTCTCCCGCACCACCACGATGGTGGGCGGCATCGCCCCGGACCGGATCATCCGCGAGAACATCACGTCGACCCGGGCGGTGTTGAACCGGGAGGGGCCGCCGGGCAGGTAGAGCGTGGGATGGGTCCGCTCCGGGTCGTAGTCCGGCGGCGTCCACACCCACAGCGGGCGCTCCCGGCCCGCGACGGCGCTGTGGTAGGTCAGCGGGGTGACGGTGCCGTTCGGTCCGTCCGAGGTCACGTAGTCCGCCGCCGCTCCCGGGACCAGCACCGTCCGCTCGGGATCGGCGGGGTCCGCGACGCGCTGGGCCGCCTCGGGGTCGGCGAGCTCCTCGCCGTCGACCTCGAAGCGGTAGGTGTAGAGCTCCGGGTCGAGCGGCCCCACGGTGGCGGTCCAGACCCCGTCGGTCCCCTTGGCCATGGGGGTGTCGACGTCCTGGAAGGACGCGCCCCAGCTCCCGGTCACCACGAGTCCGGGGCGGGCTGGTTTTCCTACACTCGCGTTCGTGCTGCTGATGGAGCGCGATGAG
>NZ_JACBXB010000345.1 GCF_013870575.1 Pseudonocardia pini | reverse complement strand
GGGCGCAGGCGGCGCTGGTCGGGGCCGGGTCCGGACAACCGGGACCCGCAGCCCTTCGGCCGCGTGGTGTCGCGGGTGGCGATGGACCGCGGCTGGTCCTCCCGGCTGACCGACGCGACGGTGCTGGGCCGGTGGAACACGCTCGTCGGGCCGGACATCGCCGACCACTGCACGCCGGTCTCGTTGCGGGACGGCGAGCTGATCCTGCAGGCCGAGTCCACGGCGTGGGCGACACAGCTGCGCACCCTGCAGCGTCAGCTGCTGCAGCGGCTGGCCGCGGCGGTAGGGCCGGACATCGTGCGCCGGATCCGGGTGACGGGTCCGCAGGGCCCGAGCTGGCGCCGCGGTCCGCGCCACGTCCGCGGTCGCGGCCCGCGCGACACCTACGGCTGAGCCTGCGACAAGATCGCGATCTCCGTGCTCTCAGCGCGGTCGGAACAGCACTGACCGCACCCAGATCGCGATCTTGCCGCGCTGACTGCACGAAACGTGCCACTGCCGCGCCTCCACCAACGGGTGACCGTTCGCGTCCGCCAGGGAGCCGCTGAGCGCCTCGTGACGGCGCGGGAGCGCCGTTCGACCCCCGTTTCGGGCGTCCGGACCCGATTCGCGGCCCGATCGCGCGGCTGTGACGATTCTGGACGTGTCCTAGCCGCCTTTCTGTCGGAGCGGACCGGTAGAATCAACGGCAGTGTGTCGACCGGGTTCGTCCCGGTCGGTTCCCCTGCCGGTACCGGCCATGCCCCCCGCATGGCGCGGAGCCGGCTCTCGTGGCGAGGAGCAGGCAGCCCAGTGGCGGAGAAGAAGAGCGGCTACAGCGCGTCGTCGATCCAGGTCCTCGAGGGCCTCGAAGCCGTCCGCAAGCGCCCCGGCATGTACATCGGCTCCACCGGCGAGCGCGGTCTGCACCACCTCATCTGGGAGGTCGTGGACAACGCGGTCGACGAGGCGATGGCCGGGTACGCGACCAAGGTCGAGGTCACCCTCACCGCGGACGGCGGCGTGCGCGTGGTGGACGACGGGCGAGGCATCCCCGTCGACATGCACCCGGTGGAGAAGAAGCCGGCCGTCGAGGTCGTGCTCACCGTGCTCCACGCGGGCGGCAAGTTCGACGGTAAGTCCTACGCCGTCTCCGGCGGTCTGCACGGCGTCGGCGTCTCCGTGGTGAACGCGCTGTCCAGCAGGCTGGACGTCGAGATCAACGTGGACGGGTTCGTCTGGACCCAGCGCTACGACCACTCGGTGCCCGGCGTGCTGCACCAGGGCGAGCCGTCGAAGCGCACCGGCACGTCCATCACGTTCTGGGCGGACCCCACGATCTTCGAGACCACCACCTACAGCCTGGAGACGATCCAGCGTCGGCTGCAGGAGATGGCCTTCCTCAACAAGGGCCTCACGATCGTCCTGAGAGACGAGCGCAACCCGGAGTCGGACAGCGAGGAGGAGCCCGACGCGGAGGGCTTCGTCGCGAAGGTCAAGGAGCAGACCTTCCACTACCCGGGCGGCCTCGAGGACTTCGTCGCGTTCATCAACCGCAGCAAGGACGCGATCCACAAGAAGGTCATCGGCTACACCGGCGAGGGCCCCGGCCACCAGGTCGAGGTCGCGATGCAGTGGAACTCGGGCTACTCCGAGTCGGTCTACACCTTCGCCAACACGATCAACACCCACGAGGGCGGCACCCACGAGGAGGGCTTCCGCTCCGCGCTGACCACCACGGTCAACAAGTACGCGCGGGACAAGAAGCTGATCAAGGAGAAGGACCCGGCGCTGTCCGGGGACGACATCCGCGAGGGTCTCGCCGCGATCGTCAGCGTCAAGGTGGCCGAGCCGCAGTTCGAGGGCCAGACGAAGACCAAGCTCGGCAACACCGAGGTCAAGTCGTTCGTCCAGAAGATCAGCAACGAGTGGCTGGCGGACTGGTTCGAGCGCAACCCCGCCGAGGCCAAGATCATCGTGAACAAGGCGGTCTCGTCGGCGCAGGCGCGGCTGGCCGCGCGCAAGGCCCGCGAGCTGGTGCGCCGCAAGAGCGCCGGCGACATCGGCGGCCTGCCCGGCAAGCTGGCGGACTGCCGGTCCACGGACCCGCTCAAGTCCGAGGTCTACATCGTGGAGGGCGACTCCGCGGGCGGCTCGGCCAAGTCCGGCCGGGACTCGATGTACCAGGCGATCCTGCCCATCCGCGGTAAGATCATCAACGTCGAGAAGGCCCGGATCGACCGCGTCCTCAAGAACACCGAGGTCCAGGCGATCATCACGGCGCTGGGCACCGGCATCCACGACGAGTTCGACCTCGAGAAGCTCCGCTACCACAAGATCGTGCTGATGGCGGACGCCGACGTCGACGGCCAGCACATCCGCACCCTGCTGCTGACCCTGCTGTTCCGCTTCATGCGGCCGCTGGTCGAGGCAGGGCACGTGTTCCTGGCGAACCCGCCGCTCTACAAGATCAAGTGGGGCGGTCGCGGCTCCGAGCCGGAGTTCGCCTACTCCGACGCGGAGCGGGACGGGCTCATCGCCGCGGGCCGCGAGGCGGGCAAGAAGCTCCCGAAGGACGAGGGCATCCAGCGCTACAAGGGCCTCGGCGAGATGAACGCCAAGGAGCTGTGGGAGACCACGATGGACCCGGCCCACCGGATGCTCTCGCGCGTCACCCTGGACGACGCCGCCACGGCGGACGAGCTGTTCTCGGTGCTGATGGGCGAGGACGTCGAGTCCCGCCGCTCCTTCATCACCCGTAACGCCAAGGACGTGCGCTTCCTGGATGTCTGATACAGACGTCCGTATAGATAGGAATTCTTGTGACTGACACCTTGGATCCCGCACTCCCCGGCGCGGGTGGTGGCGACCGGATCGAGCCGGTCGACATCCAGCAGGAGATGCAGCGCTCCTACATCGACTACGCGATGAGCGTCATCGTCGGGCGCGCGCTGCCGCTCGTCGAGGACGGGCTCAAGCCGGTGCACCGGCGCGTCCTGTACTCGATGGGGGAGAACGGCTTCCGGCCGGAGCGCTCCTACGTCAAGTGCGCCCGCGTCGTCGGCGAGGTGATGGGTAACTACCACCCGCACGGCGACAGCTCGATCTACGACGCGCTCGTCCGGCTCGCGCAGCCCTGGTCGCAGCGCTACCCGCTGATCGACGGCCAGGGCAACTTCGGGTCCCGCGGCAACGACCCCGCGGCCGCCATGCGGTACACGGAGTGCAGGCTCACGCCCCTCGCGATGGCGATGTTGCAGGACATCGACGAGGAGACCGTCGACTTCACGGACAACTACGACGGCAAGACCCAGGAGCCGGACGTCCTGCCGGCCCGGGTGCCGAACCTGCTGATCAACGGCAGCTCGGGCATCGCCGTCGGGATGGCCACGAACATCCCGCCGCACAACCTGCGCGAGGTCGGGGCGGGCGTCGTCTGGGCGCTGGACAACTTCGAGGCGTCCGACGAGGAGCTCCTCGAGGCCCTGATGGAGCGCATCAAGGGCCCGGACTTCCCGACCGCGGGCCTCATCGTGGGCCGGGACGGCATCGAGTCCGCGTACCGCACGGGCCGCGGCTCGGTGCGGATGCGCGCGGTCGTCGAGGTGGAGGAGGACGCCAAGGGGCGCTCCATCCTCGTCGTCACCGAGCTGCCCTACCAGGTCAACCCGGACAACCTCGTCGAGTCCGTCGCGAGCATGGTGCGAGACGGCAAGATGACCGGGATCTCCGAGATCAACGACGAGTCCTCGGACCGCATCGGCATGCGGATCGTGTTCACGCTCAAGCGCGACGCCGTGGCCAAGGTCGTGCTCAACAACCTCTACAAGCACAGCCAGCTGCAGTACAGCTTCGGCGTCAACATGCTGGCGATCGTCGACGGCGTGCCCCGCACGCTGCGGCTGGACCAGGTCGTCCGGAACTACATCCGGCACCAGATCGAGGTCATCGTCCGGCGGACGCGCTACCGGCTGCGCAAGGCCGAGGAGCGGGCCCACATCCTGCGCGGCCTGGTCAAGGCGCTCGACGCGCTGGACGAGGTCATCGCCCTGATCCGGGCGTCGGCGACGGTGGACGTCGCGCGCCAGGGCCTCATCGAGCTCCTCGAGGTCGACGAGATCCAGGCCCAGGCGATCCTGGACATGCAGCTCCGCCGCCTCGCGGCCCTCGAGCGGCAGAAGATCGTCGACGAGCTGGCCGAGATCGAGCTCGAGATCGCGGACTACGAGGACATCCTCGCCCGCCCCGAGCGGCAGCGGCAGATCGTCAAGGACGAGCTGACCGAGATCGTCGAGAAGCACGGGGACGACCGCCGCACCCGCCTGGTCGCGGACGACGGGGACGTCACCAACGAGGACCTCATCGCCGTCGAGGACGTGGTCGTCACGATCACGCAGACCGGCTACGCGAAGCGCACCAAGACCGACCTGTACCGGGCGCAGAAGCGCGGCGGCAAGGGTGTGCAGGGCGCCACGCTGAAGCAGGACGACATCGTCGCCCACTTCTTCGTGACCTCCACGCACGACTGGATGCTGTTCTTCACGAACAAGGGGCGGGTCTACCGGCTCAAGGCCTACGAGCTGCCGGAGGCGAACCGCAACGCCCGCGGCCAGCACGTCGCGAACCTGCTGGCCTTCCAGCCGGACGAGCACATCGCCCAGGTCATGCAGATCAAGGACTACCAGGCCGCGCCGTACCTGGTGCTGGCCACCAAGGCGGGCCTGGTCAAGAAGTCCCGCCTCGAGGACTTCGACTCCAACCGCTCCGGTGGGCTGATCGGCATCAACCTGCGGGACGAGGACGAGCTCGTCGGCGCGGTGCTCTGCAGCGCGGAGGACGACCTGCTCCTCGTGTCCGCCGAGGGCCAGTCCATCCGCTTCACCGCGAGCGACGAGGTGCTGCGTCCGATGGGCCGCGCCACGTCCGGTGTGCTGGGCATGCGGTTCAACGGCGGGGACCAGCTGCTGTCCGTCGCCGTGGTCCAGCCGGACAAGTTCGTGCTGGTCGCCACGGCCGGTGGGTACGCCAAGCGCACGCCGATCGAGGACTACCCGGTGCAGGGTCGCGGCGGTAAGGGAGTGTTGACCCTCCAGTACGACCGCAGGCGTGGCACGCTGGTCGGTGCACTCATCGTCGGGATCGACGACGAGCTGTACGCGATCACGTCCACCGGCGGCGTCATCCGGACCTCGGCTCGCGAGGTGCGGAAGGCAGGCCGGCAGACCAAGGGAGTCCGTCTCATGAACCTCGGCGAGACCGCGACGCTGCTGGCGGTCGCGCGCAACGCGGAGGACGACGACACGGACGACCCGGGGGTGACCGGCTGATCCCGGTCCCCGCCTGACCTGCACGCCGACCGTCGAGGAGAGCTCCACCT
Organism: Pseudonocardia pini; assembly: GCF_013870575.1. Classification (GTDB taxonomy): domain Bacteria; phylum Actinomycetota; class Actinomycetes; order Mycobacteriales; family Pseudonocardiaceae; genus Pseudonocardia; species Pseudonocardia pini. The sequence goes on along the minus strand of NZ_JACBXB010000345.1, from coordinate 281 downwards.
CGTGAGCGAGAACGAAGAGAACCCGTCGACGTCGCCGGGTGCGAAGGGGCCGGTGGCCACCGATGGCTCGGCCGTGCCCCCGCTGCCCGCAGACGGTGCCGCCGAGGCCCCGGCCGATCCGGCCGAGGTCGCGGAGGACCGCACCACGCCCGCGAACGGGTCCGTGAGCAACGGGTCCGGGCGCAACGGGTCTGCGGAGCCGTCGGCCGCCGAGTCGTCCGCTCCGGGGTCCTCGGCGGCCGGCTCTCCGGCGTCCGGTTCGTCGGGTCCCGGCTCGGCGG
>NZ_JACBXB010000344.1 GCF_013870575.1 Pseudonocardia pini | reverse complement strand
TCGTCGCCGCGAACGTCGGCGCCGTGGTGTGGGTGCCTCAGTCCTCGGGCAGGTACTGAGCCCGGGCCATCTCGCACGCCGCCGCGATCTCCTCCGCGGTGGCGGTCCCGGAGGCCTCGACGGTCGCCTGCCACGCCTCGACCGAGCCCCGGGCGAAGGCGGCACCCTCGGGGTCCACGGTCTCCCCGCGCAGGTGGGCGGCGAGGGCGTGCAGGGCGATGTCCCATCCCGGTCCGGGGAACAGCGCGCCGGCGCCGCTGCCCGCCATGCCCAGCGGCACGGTGTGGACGAGCTCGAGCTTGGTGTCGTCGCCCACGGCCCGCAGGTGCACCTCCACCACGCTGTCCGGCCCGCCGAACGTCACCCGCAGCAGGGTGGGCGGCTCGCAGGCCAGGATCTCCCCGCCCGCATTGCCCTCGAGCCGGAACTCCCCGCCCACCCGCAGGTCGCCGCCGACCGGCAGGAACCAGCGGGCGAGCCGCTCGGGCTCGGTCAGCGCCGACCAGACGTCGGGGGTGTCGGCGGGGTAGCGGCGGCTCACCCGCAGGGTCACCTCCCCGTCGGTGCGGACGACGGCGCGGCGCAGGGCGTCGAGCTCCTGGACGAGATCGATCATCGGTCCTCTTCTCGGGAGCGGGCACGGCGACCGCGGACGAGCTCGGTGCCGGGCGGCTGTGGGCGGGACGAGCGGAACGCGACGACCTGGCGGACCCGGAGTCGGACCGGATCGCCGAGGACGTCGGGGGCGGGCACCCGCAGACTATCTCAGGAGCAACTTATATAAGCAAGAACTGATGTTGTTGGATGGGGGCATGACCGCACGCCCCCTGCGCACGAGGCTCGCCCCCGAGGTCGTCTCCGAGGAGTTCCGCGAGTTCTGGACCGAACGCCACCTCGGCACGCTGGTGACCCTGCGGCGGGACGGCACCCCGCACGTCGTGCCGGTGGGGGTGACGGTCGACGTCGAGGAGGGCACCGCCCGGGTGATCTGTCGGGGCGGCTCGCAGAAGGCGGTCAACGCGCGCGAGTCCGGCCGCGCCGTCGTCTCCCAGGTGGACGGCGCCCGCTGGTCCACGCTGGAGGGGACCGCGCAGGTGCTCGCGGACCCGGAGTCCGTGCGCGACGCCGAGGAGCGCTACGCGAAGCGTTTCCGGGTGCCCCGGGAGAACCCCGAGCGGGTGGTCATCGTGATCACCGTCGACCGGGTGCTCGGTATCGTCTGACCCCGGTCCTGTCGGTCGTGACGGCGATCGGGCACCCTGGAGCCCGTCCCCGCCGGCGTGGACCCCACCACCACGAGGAGAGGGATGTCCACGTGACCCACGGAGCGGCCGACGACCGGGAGATCGATGCCCCCGACAACGTCGTGAACCTCCCCCGTTCCCCTGCGGTGTCCCCGGACGACCTCCTGATCGCCAAGCTCGGCACGAGCCGCATCGTGTCGCCGATGGCCCACCTGCTCGACGCCCGGGCCACCACCGAGCACTACGTGGACGAGGACGACCGGGTCCTGCTGGACGACACCATCGCCGGCATCACCGCCCGCGGCGTGCCGATGGACCAGCTGCCCGGCCTGGAGCCCTGCGGTCCGCGCCGCAAGATCTACTTCGACCCGTCGAAGACCCGGGTGGGGATCGTCACCTGCGGCGGCCTCTGTCCGGGCCTCAACGACGTCATCGCGGGCCTGGTCCGCACCCTGACCTACCACTACGGGGTCAAGCGGATCGTCGGGTTCCGCAACGGCTACCAGGGCTTCATCTCCTCCTACGGGTACGACGAGGTGGACCTGACCCCGCGCTACGTGCGGGACATCGCGACCGAGGGCGGCACGGTGCTCGGCACCTCGCGCGGCCACCAGGACCCCGAGGAGATCGTCGACTGCCTCGAGCGGATGCACATGAACATCCTGTTCGTGATCGGCGGGGACGGGACGATGCGCGGCGCCATGGGCATCGAGCGGGTCATCCGCGAGCGGAACCTCAAGATCGCCGTCGTCGGCATCCCGAAGACGATCGACAACGACATCCCGTACATCGACCAGAGCTTCGGCTTCCAGACGGCGTTCTCCCGCGCGTCGGAGTCGATCCGGGCGGTGACGGTCGAGGCCAAGTCCACGGCCAACGGCGTCGGGCTGGTCAAGCTCATGGGCAGGCACTCCGGCTTCATCGCCTGCTACGCGGCGCTCGCGCGGTCCGACGCGGACGTCGTGCTGATCCCCGAGGTCCCCTTTGAGCTCGGCGGCCTGCTGGACCACCTGCGCGCCCGCGTGCAGCAGCGCGGGCACGCCGTGGTCGTCGTGGCCGAGGGGGCGGGTCAGGAGCTGTTGGAGGCGCACTCGCACACCGACGCGTCGGGCAACAAGAGGCTCGGCGACATCGGCCGGTTCCTGCGCGCGGAGATCGAGCAGGACTTCGCCCGGCGAGAGATCGAGACGTCCGTGCGCTACATCGACCCGAGCTACGCGATCCGGTCGGTGCCCGCGAACCCCTACGACAGCGTCTACACGGTCCGGCTGTCCCAGGCGGCGGTGCACGCGGCGATGTCGGGGCGCACGGCGATGGTCGTCGGGCGGGTGCGGCGGCGCTTCGTGCACATCCCGATGGAGCTCGCGGTGAGCAAGCGCAACCAGGTCGACCCGAACGGAGACCTGTGGCAGGCGGTCCTGGAGTCGACGGGCCAGCCCGTCCGGTTCGGGGCGTAATCTCCCCGTCGTGCCTGCACTGCGGTTCCTCGGCCACTCGACGGCCCGCCTGGAGCTGGGCGGGCGGGTCGTGCTCACCGATCCGGTGCTCACCCCCAAGGTGTCGCTGCTGCGGCGGATGGTCCCGCCCCTGCGTCCCGAGGACTGGGCGGACGCGGACCTGGTCCTGGTCTCGCACCTGCACGGCGACCACCTGCACCTGCCCTCGCTGCGGATGCTGCGCCCGGACACCCGGGTGGTGGTGCCGCGCGGGGCGGGGGAGTGGGTGCGCAGGCGCGGGGTGCAGCGGGTCGAGGAGATCGACGTCGGGCAGACGATCGTCGACGGCGGCCTGCGCGTCACCGCGACGTTCGCCGAGCACTCCGGGCACCGGTGGGGGCCGCGGTCCACCCGTGGTCCGCAGGCGCCCGCGCTGGGGCACGTCCTGGAGGCGGACGGCCTGCGGATCTACGCCTCCGGCGACACCGACCTGTTCGACGGCATGGGGTCACTCGGCGACCTGGACGTCGCGTTGCTGCCGGTCTGGGGCTGGGGGCCGAACCTGGGCGAGGGACACCTCGATCCCGAACGCGCCGCCGTCGCGCTGGACCTGCTGAGGCCGCGGCTGGCCGTCCCGGTGCACTGGGGCACGCTCGCCGTCGCGGGCCTCACGAGGGCGCCTGCGGGCCACGGTGCGAACATGCGCGCCCTGCTGCACGACCCGCCCCACCGCTTCGCCGCCGCGGCCGCCCGCCACGGCACCACGAGCCGCATCACGATCGCCCGCCCCGGCCAGGACGTCCCCCTCGACGGCTCCCGACCCGATGGCCCGAACGGCACTCCCGCGCAGACCCACCGCCCGGACGGACCGCTCGTTCCCCCGTCGGACGGCGGGTCGGAGGGGCCCGGATGAGCGCGCTGGCCCTCGACTGGACCGACCCGCAGGCCATCGGCTACCCGCTCCTCGTCGGCGGGGTGCTGCTCGGCTCGATCGTGCCGATCGTCCCCACGGGGGCCGTCGTCGGCGCCGCCGCGGCCGTCGCGATGACCACCCACCACCTCTCGCTCCCGCTCGTGATCGTCGCCGCGACGCTCGCCGCGTACGTGGGCGACCTGGTCACCTACGGGGTCGCGCGGGTGGGCGGCGAGGCCGCCGTGCGGTTCGTCTCGCGCGGTCAGACGCCCGAGCAGCTCGCCAGGGCCCGGGTCCGGTTCACCCGCCACGGTTGGCAGCTCGTGGTGATCGGGCGGCTGGTCCCCGCGGGCCGGATCCCCGCGCTCGTCGCGGCCGGGACGCTCGGCTACCCGTGGCGCAGGCTGCTGCCGTCGGCGCTGCTGGCCTGTCTGCTGTGGGCGGTGGCGTACTCGCTGCTGGGGATCCTGTCGGGTGGGCTGTTCGACAACCCGTTGGTGGCCACGCTCGTCGCCGCCGCGCTCGTGCTCGTCGTCGGGGCCGTGTCCGGTGGGATCGCCTCCCTCGTGCGCAGGCGGCGGACCCGCTCGGGTGACGGCGGGGCCCCGGAGCCGTCCCCGCCGCGTGGGGAGGCGAAGATCGGGCCGACCACTCCGCCCGATCCGCAGGAGAACCGACCGTGACACGTCCCGCCCCGATCGTCCGGGACTACCGGGCGGTGGAGCCCGAACGTGGCCCGCTGCTGCAGGGCGGCCGGGTGGTGGCCAGGGTGCTGTTCGTGGGCGTCCTGGTCACGGTCGCGCTGCACCTGCTCGACCTCTGGCTCACCGGCTTCGCCATGACGAGCTGGTGGCAGCCGATCGTCTGCGCGCTCCTGTTCGGGCTCCTCACCGCGGTGGTCTGGCCGCTGGTGCTCCGGGTGGCGCTGCCGTTCGCGCTGTTCACCCTGGGGCTCGGCAGCTTCCTGCTGCTCGCGGCCGGGTCGCTCGCCGTCTTCTGGCTGGTGCCGGGGGTGCAGCTCACGAACATCCGCACGGCGTTCGTGGTGGTCGTGGTGATGACGGTCGTCAACGCCGTCGCCACCTCGCTCCTGGCGATCGACGAGGACGAGCTGTTCTTCCGCCGTGCGGTCCGGCGCAGCAGGCGCACCCCGGACAGCACCGGGGAGGTCACCCCCGGAGTCCTGTTCCTGCAGGTCGACGGCCTGGGGCACGAGACCGCCCGGCGTGCCGTGCGCGACGGCACCATGCCGGTGCTCGCCCGCTGGCTCGCGCAGGGCACGCACTCGTTGCAGCACTGGACCACGGACTGGTCGTCGCAGACCGGCGCCAGCGTGAGCGGCATCCTGCACGGCAGCAACCACGACATCCTCGGTTTCCGCTGGTACGAGAAGGACCGCGACCACGTCATGGCGTGCGCGCACCCCGCGGACGCCGCCGAGATCGAGCGCAGGCACTCCGACGGGCGCGGCCTGCTCGCCGTCGACGGCGCCTCCCGCGGCAACCTGTTCACCGGCGACGCGCCGCACTACAGCCTCACGATGAGCACCGTGACCGTGCTGGGCGGGCGGCGGTCGAAGCGGCGGCGCGACCACATCGGCGGCGGGTACTGGGCGTACTTCGCCAACCCGGTCAACGGCATCCGGACCTTCGCCGGCGCGCTCGTCGACGCCGTGCGCGAGGTCGTCGAGGCGGCATCGCAGCGGCGGGCGGACGTCCGGCCGCGCACCCACCGCGGCGGGCTCTACCCCTTCGCCCGGCCGGGCACCACGGTGATCGCACGAGACGTCGTCGTCTCGGCCCTGATCGAGGACATGCTGGCCGGGCGCCCGGTCGCCTACGCGGACTTCCTCGGCTACGACGAGGTCGCCCACCACTCCGGCATCGAGCGCGCGGACGCCCTCGCGGTGCTGCGCACGATCGACCAGCAGATCGGGCGGCTGCACCGGGCCGCCCAGCTCGCGCCGCGGCCGTACCACATCGTGTGTCTGTCCGACCACGGCCAGACCCAGGGGCAGGCCTTCGCGGACCGGTTCGGGGAGACGATCGAGCAGTACGTC
>NZ_JACBXB010000343.1 GCF_013870575.1 Pseudonocardia pini | reverse complement strand
ACACCCGTCCCCCGTTCGGCCGGCGGTGGCGGACCCGCGGCCCGACGCGCACGATCACGGCATGGCTGCGAAGTGGACGTCGGACGAGCTGGCGACGATCGACGCGGCGGACGAGCTGCACGTGGCCGTGCCCCTCGCGGACGGGACCCTGCGCCGGGCCGTGCCGGTGTGGGTCGTGCGCGTCGGAGGCGAGGTGTTCGTCCGGACCTGGCACCGCCGGGACACCGGCTGGTACGGACGCGCGGTCGCCACGTCCCGGGCACGGGTCCGGGTGCCGGGTGTCGTGCTACCGGATGTCGACCTGCCGGGTGTCGAGGTGGACGTGACGGTGGAGGACGTCGGCGCGGACCGGCGCGAGGCCGTCGACGCCGCCTACCGCGACAAGTACGCGCGCTACGGCGGCTCGGCGGAGCGGATGACCGAGGACGACGCGGCCGCCACCACGCTCCGCCTGGTCCCCACCGACGCCTGATCGCGGCCCCGGTGAGGCCGTCCGGCCGATCCGGGCAGGCGGCCCGCGCCGCCACCGTGTCCGCGTGCCGCAGCGCGGCATGGTCGCCGACCGGACCCCGGTGCAGAGCGTGGTCGTGCGGCTCGCGGGGTACGTCCCGCTGCTCCCGGTGAGCATGCTGACCGTCGTCGCCCCGGTCCTGACCGGGATCTGGGCAGGCAGGCCGCGGGTGCTCGAACGACCCCGGCTCCACCTGCCGCTCCTACGTCGCGTCGCGTGGATCGGCCTGCCGGTCGCCGTCCTCGGGGCGGTGCCGCTCACGCTGCAGGCCGTCGGGGGGTGGGGCCCGGACTCGATCGCCGCCGCGTGCCGCGTGAGCGTGCTGCACTTACCTCGCGCAGTCGGTGGTCTGGCTGGTCGCCGCAGAGCCGTTGCTGCTCGACGTCCGCGGCGACCTCGGCGTCGCCGCCGCCGCGGGCGTCGGTGTCCTGACGTGGCCGGCCCGGTCCGGCATCACGCCTTCAGGCGCGCACCGCCGATGCTGCCGCCTTTCGGCGCGGACCGGGGTAGTAGGCCTCGAGCTCGAGGGGCCGGGGCAGAGAGGTGATCTCCTCGACGACGCCGGGACGTGAGGGCTCCCAGCCGAGCTCACGCATGGCCTTGGCACCGGAGGCGCGCACGTTGGCCCAGAAGTCCAGCTCGCCGGCGCGGCCGTTGAGAGCGCGCATCCGTGGGTAGTCGACACATTCGACCGCGCCGCCGAGACCGGCCGCGACGCTGACGGCCTCGGCCATCTCGAGGGTCGGCACGGTGTCCACGGCTCCGAGGAACAAGCCCTGGGTGGCGGGGTCTCGGAGGACGAGGGCGTAGAGGTCGGCGAGGTCGTCGACATGGACGTAGGTGAAGGCGTTGTCGCTGGTGGAGACGGCGTGTACGACGCCGTGGCGGCGAACCCCGCCGAAGGTGCGGGCGATGGGTCCGATGTAGCCGCCGTCGCGGCCGTAGACCTGGCCGGGGGCGATGACGATCGCGCGCACCCGATCCTGCTCGGTGACGCGACGGTGGATGGTGCCGAGATGGGCGTAGAAGTACGCGGGGCTGATGGGGTCGTCCTCTGTCACCGTGCGGCTGGGGATGGCGATGCCGGTGTCCATCCACAGGCCGGTGCCGGAGGTGAGGACGTAGGGCTTGTCGGTCCCGTCGAGTGCATCGAGCAGGACGTCGGTGGTCCGGACGGTCGCGTCGATCGTCTCGAGGGCTTGGGTGAGGAAGCCGCCGGTCGAGATCTGCACGACGCCGTCTGCGGCCTTCGCGGCCTCGGCGAGCACCTCGGCGTCGCCGAGGGCGCCGGGGACCGGGGTGACGCCGGCAGCCCGGAGGTCGGCCTCGGCCCGCGGGCTGCGGGCCAGGCCGGTGAGGCGGTGGCCGTCGGCCTGCAGCCGTTCGGCGACGGAACGGCCGATGTAGCCGGAACCGCCGATGAGGAAGAGGTTCACGAGAGGTTCTCCTTGGTCGCGGGGTGATCAAGCCGAGGTGGCGAAGCCTTCGAGGGCTGCGATGCGGGAGAGCACGGTCAGCCGGTCGGGGCGGTCCATGCTCGGGTCGAGCTGTTGGTAGACGTTGAGCACGTTCTGGGCGAGGCGCCCGTGTTCGGGGAGGTCGCGATAGGCGCCGAGATCGATCGAGGCGATCGCCTCGTCGACGCCGAGCCCGTCCTCGTAACGCTTGCGCGCCTCGCTCTCGACGAAGACGAGGTACTCCCGCATCGCGTGGACCTCGTCCTTGCCGCTGACCGGACCGTGTCCGGGAACGATGGTGGCGACGTCCATGTCGAGGATGCGGTCGAGCGCCGCGATCCAGCGGTCCAGCGGGCCGGCCCAGGCGATGGGGGTGCCACCGACGAAGAGGATGTCGCCTGCGTAGAGCAACCGGGCGTCGGGTACGTGGACGAGGGTGTCGCCCGGGGTGTGCGCGGGGCCGACCTGGATGAGGCGGACCTCGCGACCGCCGACATCGAGGCTCTCCACTCCGGTGAACGTCCGGTCCGGACCGGTCGCGGTGATCCCGTCGAAGGTGAACGGGCCGAAGATGTGTCGAGCGAAGTCGCCCGTAGGTCCCTGCAGCCTCTTGAGCGCGGCGAGGGAGTCCACGGCCTCCTGCGTCATCAGTGCCGCGGCGGGCTCGGACGCCACGATCTCGACGTCGTACGCAGCGAGCACCTCGTTGCCGAAGACGTGGTCGCCGTCGGAGTGGGTGTTGACCACCGTGCGCACTGGATGGGCGTCGGTGACGGTGCGGATGCCGTCGAGCATCTCCCTCGTCAGGGCCAGATCGAACAGCGTGTCGACCATGAGCGAGGCGCCGGAGCCGGTGATCAGACCGGAGTTGCTCCACCCCCAGCTTCCGTCGGGCAGCAGCCAGGCATGGCATCCGTGACCGAGGTGGTGCAGTCCCTTGCGGTAGGGAGCCGACATGGCCTCACCCCGCCGACGCGACGACACGGTCAGGGCCGTCGCAGGCCCACGAGAACGGCGGAGCCGTCGACCCCGTCCGGTTCAGCGTGTCGTGGCGGTGCGGGCCTCGACGGACACGCCGCCGAGGTGTTAAGGTCGATTTTCGGCATCTATTGGGCATTTGTTGACGATATCAGGATCGGCCTAGCGGAGGGAACGGATTGTGATGGCCGGGCGAAGCCGCCGGACGGAGTTGGATGGCCTCGATCAAGCCCTGATCGCCGCGCTCGAACAGGACGGGCGTGCCACGAACGTCGAGCTGGCTCGCTCGCTGGGCGTCTCGGAGAAGACCGTCCGGCTGCGAATCACCCGCCTGCTGACCGAGCACGGGTTGCGGGTCAGAGCCCATATGCCCGTCGACACGAGCGCCAGCCGGATGGTCTTCCTCCTGCACACACAGCCCGGGCGCCGCTTCGACGTCGCGGAGTTCCTCTCCTCACGGCCGGAGGTCGAGCACGTGTACCTGGCCACCGGGTTCTCGGACGTTCTCGTGCACGCCGTGTTCGCCGACGACGGCGCTGCGCTCAGATTCCTGGTCGACACCGTCGAGTCGCATGACGGGGTGCGCGCGACGGACTCCTGTCATCTCATCCGTGAGGTGGGCGGCCCAGCCCTCGCCCCGGACGACCGCCACCACCCGGAGGTCGACAAGCAGGTCCTCGCCGACCTCATGATCGGGCCGCAACCCGCCGCGACGCTCGACGGGTTGCTCGACGCGATCTGCGTCGCCGTCACGAACGGCCTCGGAGCGGACCGCGTCCTGGTCGGTGTTCGAAGCGACCCTCACGCCCGAGCGCCGATACTGCGGTCCCGAGGACTCAGCCGGGGCTACATCGACGCACTGGCCGAGCGCATCGCGCAAGGCTGGACCCCCGGTGTCGTCCGGCAGGTGTGGGACACACGACTGCACGTCGTCCTGCCGGACGCCCGGACCGATCGCCTCTTCGAGGGCGCCCACGACCTCGTGCGGGCCGAGGGCTACGTGACGATGATGAACCTGCCGGTGCTCTACGGCGACTCCCTCATCGCCACCATCAGCGGGTACTTCGACGACGCCACGAGCCTCGACGACGACTACCTCTCGACCGCTCAGGGTGTCGCCGATCATTTCGCGGTCGCTCTGGCCCGCAAGATCGGATGGCTCCCCCCTGCACTCTGACCCGGTCGGATCAGTCCTCGAGGAACGCCACGGCTCGCGCCGGGGCCGCGCTGGTGCGCGGCAGCTTGAGCGGGAAGAAGCCGACCGTGAAACCGGTGAGCGGCAGGGCCTCGAGGTTCGTCATCTGTTGGACGATGAAGGCCTCCCGGTCGCGCACCGCGAAGTGCCCGTCCCAGATCTCCTTCGGGTCGCCCGTCCTCTCGAACGCCTCCCGCATCACGCGGAACGGGCGGTCCCAGGCCAGCGCGTCCGTGCCGAGGATCCGTGCGCCACGCGAGGTGAGGAAGCGGGTGCCGTCGCCGCTCATGCCCGGGTAGTCGTAGTACTCGACGTCCGCCATCGTGTACCGCTCCTGCCCGGTCCGGATGAGGACGGCGTCACCCTCCTCGATCTCCCGACCGGTCGCCTTGACCGCGGCCTCCAGCGCGTCGATCGGGATGGCCGTACCCGGCTCCACCCACTCCCGGACGTCGAGCACCATCCCGGGCCGGAACAGCTCCTCGAGCGTGATGTCGCTCAGGGTCCGGGCCGGTCTTCCCTCGATCAACCGGCCGCTGTGCAGCGGGGCGTCGACGTGGGTGCCGCAGTGGGTGTTCATGTCGGACAACATGTCCTCGCCCCACCCCTCGCCGTCGGGTAGGTCACCGGGCTCGCAGCCGAAGATGTCCATCATCCGGGTGCGGCCCTCGCCGTCCGGGCTCATGTAGTGGATCTTCGGGGCGACCACCGTCTCGAGCGCCTTGAACGACTCGTGCACCAGTGCCCGGTTCTCCGGGTCCATGGTGCGGGTGAGGTCGACGAGCCTGGGCATCGGTACTCCTTCGGGGATCAGGGACGGGAACGGACGAGCTCGGTGTCGGCACCGACCGGTCCGACGAGCGAAGCGCCGCCGGGGGCGACGCCGAGGGGTCGGTCGCGGCCGGGCAGCAGCTCGAGGAAGAACGCCGCGTTGTCCGCGACGAACGGCTCCTGACCGGGAACGGTCTCGCGGTCGGTGAAGATCGCCGAGACCGGGCACGCGGGCTGGCAGTTGCCGCAGTCGATGCATTCCACCGGGTTGATGTAGAGCTTGCGCTCGCCCTCGTAGATGCAGTCGACCGGACATTCCTCCAGGCACGAGCGATCGGTCTCGTCGATGCACTGCTCGCCGATGACGAAGGGCATTCTCAGCTCCCGGTGTGCGCGGGGACGGACTGTTCGGTGGAGTGGCCGGGGAACACCGCGGCGCCGGGGTCCATCCCGGCGCAGGCGTTGTTCACGGCCGTGGCGGCCTCGGCGAAACCGACCGCGATCAGCGGGACCTTGCCGCCGTAGGTGGTGATGTCCCCGGCGGCGTACACCCCGGGGACGGTGGTGTGCATGTCCGTGCCGACGGCGACGTGCCGCCGGTCCCGGACGTCGAGGCCCCAGTCGAGCAGCGGGCCCAGCCGGGCGGTGAAGCCCAGCGCGGCGACGATTCGGTGGCACGGCACGTCGACGGGCTCGCCGCGGACCGTCACGTCGAGGGCGTGCAGGTCCGGATCGCGCCGACCTGCGGTGACGGTGGCGTCGGTGAGGATCCGGACGCCGAGACGCCTGGCCTCGGCGACCGTGGCCTCGT
>NZ_JACBXB010000342.1 GCF_013870575.1 Pseudonocardia pini | reverse complement strand
ACGGGACCGTGCTGGCCGCCGGCACCGTCGTCGTCGCCGCGGGGCCGTGGTCGGTCCCGCTCCTCGCCGCCCACGGCGTCGACCTGCCCATCACCGTGCACCGCGAGCAGATCGTGCTCATCGACCCCGGCGCCGAGGTGGGCCCGGTCCCGGTGTTCTCCGACCTCGTGTCCCTGCAGTACGTCCGCGCGGAGAGCGGTGGGGAGATCCTGTTCGGCAACTCCGACCTCGCCGAGCTCGAACCGGCCGACCCCGACCACTACTCCGACCAGGCCACCGAGGCCTTCCTCGACCTCACCGTCGACAAGGTCGGCACCCGGTTCCCCGGCCTGGACAAGGCCTCCATCGCCTCCTCCTACGCGGGTTGCTACGACGTCACCCCCGACTTCAACCCGGCCATCTCCGAGACCGGGATCGACGGGCTCATCGTCGCCGCCGGGTTCTCCGGGCACGGCTTCAAGATCTCGCCCTCCGTCGGGCGGCTCGTGGCCGACCTCGTCGTCGACGGCCGCAGCAGCCACCCCGACATCCCCGAGACCGACTTCCGCCTCTCCCGCTTCGCCCGGGGCACGCTGCTCCGCAGCCCCCACCCCTACGTCGGTGCGGGCGAGATGCGGTGACGGACGGGGGCGGCGCGCCGGCGGGTCCGGACCCACCGCACCTCCGCGTACGGTCGGCGGGAGCACACGAGCCGATCTCCCGGGGATCGGCTCGTGTGGGTGAGCGTCGCGGCCCGGCGGTCAGGAGTGCCGGGTCACCTTGATCCCTGCCGCCTCCCGGTCCCAGGTCCCCTCGCCCGCACCGGTGGCACGCAGCTTCGACACGCTTGGCGAAACCGGTCACGTCGGCGACGAGCGGGCCATGAGGACCAGCCGCAGCGGGTTCTCGCCGTCCTCGGGCTCCGCCTGCTGCACCGTGGCCGGTGCACTGCCGAGGAGCTCGTCGAACGTCACGACCCGGAACCGACGAGGCGGGAGGTGGCGCGCGGCCCTGCCCACGGGCGGCGCGGGTGGCCGGCGCGACTCTCCGGTCGACGCGTCCTGCCGTGGGTGGGTTCCCCTCGGTCGGAGCACTGGGCCGGGACCGCCTCGGCGCAGGTCCCGGCCCGGGCGTGTCACATCTTCTGCAGCGCCCCGGCGTCGACCGGCAGCGTGCTGCCGGTGACGAACCGCGCCTGGTCGGAGGCGAGCCAGGCCACGGCGTTGCTGATGTCGCGCGGCTCCACCCACGGCGTCGGCAGGATGTTCATCCCACCCAGCAGCGCCTGCCGGAGGTCCTCGCGCGTGGGCGTCTCCAGGTCCGGTCGGAACAGCTTGTACATCCCGACGTGGTCGATCATGTCGGTCAGCACCGAGGTCGGCTGGACCGCGTTGACCCGGATCTCGTGCTGTCCCAGCTCGTTCGCCATCGTCCGGGCCAGCCCGATGACGCCGTGCTTCGCGGCCACGTAGTGCGCGAAGTTCGGGAACCCCTGGGTCCCGCCGGTGGAGCTGATCAGGATGATCGACCCGCCGCTCCCCTGCTCGATGAGCCGCGGAACGGTCGCCTTGACCGTCTTCCACACCCCCGTCAGGTTGACGTCGATCATGGTGTCCCACTGCTCCTCGGAGAGCTCGTGGACCGGGGCGGTGGTGAAGATCCCCGCGTTGGCCACCACGACGTCGAGCCTGCCGAGCTCCGCGACGCCGTCGGCGACCGCGGACTGCAGGGCGGCGAGATCGCGGACGTCCGCCTGGCGTGCGACGACCCGGCGGTCCAGCTTCTCGATCTGCGCCACCGTCTCGTCGAGATCGGCCACGGAGGCGCCGCGGTACTCCACGGTCTCCACCGGGGTGCAGACGTCGATCGCGATGACGTCCGCACCCTCCTCGGCGAGCCGGACCGCGTGCGACCGACCCTGCCCGCGGGCGGCCCCGGTGACCAGGGCGACCTTCCCGTCCAGCGTTCCCATCAGGCCAGCCCCAGCTTCTTCCAGTACTCGCCGAAGCTCGGCGGGCACACGTCGGCACCGCGGGTGACCTTGCCGTCGACGAACTGGTGGACCATGACGAGGGTGAAGTCCAGGACGTCGTCGCCCTTGCGGCGGTAGGCCTGGATCCAGGCGATCACGAGGCCCTCGGGGGTCTCCTCGGTGCGGACCACCTCGTTGCGGGCCTCGTCGAGCTTGGCCAGGATGCCGAAGGCCTCGAGGAACGAGCCCTTGGTGAACACGGTCTGGGTGCCGTCGGCCTGGAAGCCGGCCCAGCTCATGTCGTCCGCGTAGAGGTCGACGAGCAGGCTCGCGTCGCCCTTGTCGGCTGCGGCGAAGGCGTCGGTGAGGTTCTGGGCGTCGGACATCAGTTCTCCTTCAGGTAGCCGGCGATGATCGGGCCCGAGGCGTCGACCAGGGTCATGGGCTCGACGAGCATGTGCTGGGCTCCCACGGAGATGTCCCGCAGGCAGCGGCCCAGCACGCTGGGGTTGCGGATCGAGGCGGAGCCGCCCCAGTTGTAGGCCCAGGTCACGATGTCCTGGGCGACCTTCTGCACCCACGTCGCGGCCTGGCGCAGGCGCGCGCGGTGCTCCTCGGTGATGGTGCCCGCGGCCGCGGCGGCCTCGGCGTCGGCGTGGGCCTGGTAGACGTAGAGGCGCGCGGCCTGCAGCAGCGCGTCGTTCTCCACGAACCCGCGGCGGAACATCTCCGAGTCGCCGACGACGGTCGGGTAGCCGGGGCGCTTCTTGTCCTTGGTGATCTGGGCGATCTCCTCCAGCGCGCGCTGCGCGATCCCGAGCGCGACGGGCGCGTGCCCGCCGACGCCGATGCCGAGCATGCCCAGCTTGTACACGGCCTCGGGGCGCACCGGCTCGGTGGAGAAGGTGTCCATGGTGCGGGACTCGGGCACGAACAGCCGGTCGACCCGGTAGTTGTCGCTGCCGGTCGCGGACATCCCCATGACGTTCCAGCCACCGAGGAACTCGACCTCGTCCCGTGGGACGAACGCGATCCGGCAGACCGGGGTCTCGCCGTTCATCTCCGGCTCGCCGTCGTCTCCGAGGACGACGAAGCCGGCCCCGATCCGCGACGCGTGGTGCGAGCCGCTGGCGAAGCCGTAGGTGCCGGTGACCTCGTAGCCGCCCTCCACGCGCTTCCCGGTGCCGGTCGGCAGGATCATCCCCGCCGTGACGGCCTTGTCCGTTCCCGCGTACAGCTCCTCGGCGCCCTCGGCGGAGAAGAAGCCCGCCGCGACACCCGTCGAGAACGCGTTGGCCATGTAGGCCCAGCCCACGGACCCGTCCGCGCGGGACAGCTCCTCGACGATCTTCAGCGAGGTCACGATGCCCTCGCCTGCGCCGCCGTACTCCGTCGGCACGAGGACCCAGAACAGGCCCGCCTCGGCGAGCGCGTCCACCACCGGCTTCGTGATGGTGGCACCCGCCTCCATGGTGTCCGCCTCGGCGTCGATGACCGGCTTGAGGCTCCGGGCGCGAGCCACCCAGTCCACCGTCTGGGCGGTCGGCTCCGGGCGGGTGAGGGTTTCCGTCATGGTGTCGGCCTCCGTTGGTCGCACGTCGTCCGGACTCGGACTGACGGCGCCCACGATGCCGACCGGGGAGACCACGCGGACCCGGGTGACCACGTGGTCCGCTACGTGGTCCCGCTCACTTCTGGTCACTCAGCAGTGCGACGGCGACCTGGTTGCGGTTCTGCAGCCGCAGCTTCTGCAGGATGTGCTCGACGTGCCCCTCGACGGTCCGGTGCGACAGCACCAGCGCCGCCGCGATCTCCCGGTTCGTCCGGCCCGCGGCGATGTGCCGGGCGACCTCGCGCTCCCGCCGGGACAGCACGGCGATCACGTCGGACTCCGGCCGGAGCTCGGTGGCTTCCTCGGCGAGCGCGAAGTCCAGCAGCTCGGCCAGGCCCATCGCGGCGCCGCGGCGCGCACCCGTCTCCCAGGCGGCGTTGCCGAGCTCGGACCGGGCCCGCAGCACGAACCGCTCCCGCCGCGCCATCCACTCGGCCGAGCCGTAGAGCTGCTGCCCGAAGGCCCGCCACAGCACCGACGACGCCCCGATCAGCACCGCGGCCCGCGCCGCCGACCCCGCACCCGCCTCCGCCCACCCCAGCAGCTCGACGGCCAGCGGCGTGCCGACGGAGTCCTCGAACTGCCGCTTGAGGCCGAGGCTCTCCCGGGCCAGGGCGATGGCCTCGGGATGGCGCTCCTCGGTGACGGCGACGAGGCCCTGCCCGAAGATCGCGTACGACAGCATCCACCGCTCCCCGACCTCCTCGCAGCGCGCGCGGACGTCGTCGAAGAACCGCTGGGCCTCCCCCGTGCGGCCCTCGAAGCAGAGCAGCATCCCGAGGTGCACCCGCACGGCGCACGGCAGGTCCCCGCGCACCTGCGGATCGGTCTCGTAGAGCGCCAGCGACTCCCCCAGCAGGGTCTCGGCCCGCCGGTGCTCGCCGTCGAAGAACGCCGCCAGTCCCTGCGCGTCGAGGGCGAAGGCCTCCGCCGGCGGGTCCGGCGCGGCCCGAGCCAGGTCCAGGGCCTCGGCGACGACGGGCGCGGCGGTGTCCCGATAGCCCTGCATGGTCCGGACCAGGCCCACCGTGCCCAGCGCCGCGGCGCGCCGCCCGGGACTGAGCTCCTGCTCCAGCACCCGGTCCAGCCACATCGCGTGCTCGCGGGCGGAGAGCCCGCAGGCCCACAGGAACCACGGGGCGGACACCAGCTCGGCCGCCGTCGGCCGATCGATGACGAGGGCGGTCTCCAGCGCCGTGCGCACGTTGGCCAGGTTGGCGCGCAGCCGTTCGGAGATCGCGAACTGCTCGTCGGAGAACCACCGCCGCACCGACTCGGTGACCAGCCCGGCGCACCACTCCAGGTGCCTGCGGTGCAGGCGGGCGCTCTCGGCGGGCGAGAGCATCGCCTGGCCGAACTCGCGGATGGTCTCCAGGATCCGGAAGCGGACCCGGCCGCGGGACTCCTCGCGCTGCAGGATCGACTTCCCGACGAGGTCGTAGAGGCAGTCGAGGACGACCGCCGCGGGCAGGGCCGCATCCGCGCAGACGGCCTCGGCCGCCCGGGTGTCGAACCCGCCCGCGAAGATCGAGACGCGGGCCCACAGCAGCTGCTGTTCGCGCGTGCACAGCTCGTGGCTCCAGGCCATCGCGGCCTGCAGGCTCTGGTGCCGCTCGGTGCCGCCGCGCCCGCGGGTGGACAGCAGCTCGATGCTGTCCGACAGCCGGTCCGCCAGCTCGTGCACCGACAACACCCGCAGCCGAGCGCAGGCCAGCTCGATCGCCAAGGGCAGCCCGTCGAGCCGCTCGCAGACCTGCCGCACCGCCGCGCGGTTCGTGTCGTCGACGACGAAACCCGGCACGACGTCGCGGGCCCGGCTCTCGAACAGCGCCGTGGCGGGTCCGAGAGCCGCGAGCGGGTGGAGCACGGTGATCCGCTCCCCCGGCAGGTTCAGCAGCTCCCGGCTCGTGGTGAGGAAGTGGACGCGGGAGGTGGCACGCAGGACCTCGTCGACGAAACGGGCCGCGGCGTCCCGCACGTGCTCGCAGTTGTCCAGCACGATCAACATGTGGCGGGTGCGCACGTGCTCCACCAGGGCGTCCACCGCCGAGCGGTCCGGTTGGTCGCGGTGGCCGATCCCGAGCCCGTCGAACACGGCCTGCGGCAGCAGCGCCGGGTTGCGCAGCGACGCCAGCTCCACCACCCGGACCCCGTCGGCGAACGCCCG
>NZ_JACBXB010000341.1 GCF_013870575.1 Pseudonocardia pini | reverse complement strand
GCGGGCACCGAGCCACGTCAGCCGCAGCTGCAGCCCGGTCTGGGCGGGCCCGGTGGTGATCACGGCGGGGCTGTCGTGCAGCCCGCCGACCATGCTGGTGAACGACCCGGGGGAGCGGCCCGGATCGGGCATGCGCGCGATGTCGACGGTCCCCTCGAGGCAGAGCAGGAAGGTCAGGTGCCCGCCGGGCACACCCATGTGCACCCCGGGTTCGGCGGCGGGCATCCGGTAGCCGGAGTAGAGGTCGACCAGCGACCGCAGGGCGGGCGCCGGTCGCGCCCACACCATCTCCGTCATGGCCGGGAGCCTAGAGCTCCGAGGCGCGGTGCGCGCCCAGTGACCGGAGCCAGGCGACGACGTCGGCGGCGCCGGCGCGCTCGGCCGCGTCCAGCGGCGTCAGACGCTCCCACTCCGGCAGGTGGTCGATCGCGGCACCGCGCCCCGCCAGCAGCTCCGCGGCCGCGAGGCTGCCGCCGTGGCAGGCGTACCAGAGACAGAGGTCCGGATCGTCGACCGCGGTGAGCCGGTCCAGCAGCCCGAGCGCGGCGGCCTCCGCCTGTGGCACCGCCGCGCCGCGCTCGACCAACCGGGCCGCCGTGCGGCGCTGCCCGAAGGCCACCGCGTCGGAGAGCGGGGTGCCGTCGGCGATCACGGAGCCGTCGGCGTCGATGTCCGCGCCGAGGTCGAGGAGCGCGTCGAGGAGCGGGACGTCGTCGTTGCTCGCGGCCCAGTGCAGCGGGGTCTCGCGGTGGGGACCGACGAACCGGGCGTTCACGTCCGCCCCGGCCGCGACCAGTGCCGCGGCCGTCGCCGGGCCGTGCGGACGGTTCCCGGGCCAGTCCGCGAGGACGTGCAGGAGCGTGCGCTGCCCGTCCGGGCGGGCGTGCACGAGACCGGGGTCGGCGGCGACCAGCTCGGCGAGCCGCTGGAGATCGCCCGCCCGCACCGCCTCGACCACGTTCACAGGGTCAACATCATGCGCACGTTGCCGAGGGTGTTGGGCTTCACGTGCGCGAGGTCCAGGAACTCCGCCACACCTGCATCGTACGAGCGCAGCATCGCGGCGAACACCTCCTGTGACACCGGTGTGCCGTCGATCTCGACGAAACCGTGCCTGCCGAAGAACTGTCTCTCGAAGGTCAGCACGAACAACCGCCGCAGCCCCAGCTCCTGCGCGCCCCCGATCAAGGCCGACACGATCGCGTGCCCGACGCCGCGCCCGACCGTCGAGGGATGGACCGCCACGGTGCGGATCTCGCCCAGGTCCTCCCACAGCACGTGCAGCGCGCCGCAGCCCACGACCTCGCCGTCGAGCTCGGCGACCAGGAACTCCGGCACCGCCTCGTAGAGCGTGACGATCTCCTTGGCGAGCAACACCTTGCCCGCATAGTTGTCCACGAGGGACTTGATCGTCGTCACGTCGGCGGTGCGCGCCCGCCGGACGGCCACCGCTGCCATGGCGGTGCAGCGTAGATCATGCGGACCCCCCGGCTACGCTGGAGGCCGTGAGTTCCCCTGCCGAGCCCCGTCGGGCCGCCCTGCTGACATTGGGCTGCGCCCGCAACGAGGTCGACTCCGAGGAGCTGGCGGGCAGGTTGGCCGGTTCGGGCTGGGAGCTGGCGGAGGCGGACGAGGCGGACGTCATCGTCGTCAACACCTGCGGGTTCGTCGAGCAGGCGAAGAAGGACTCGATCGACACGCTGCTCTCGGCGTCGGACGTGGCGAGGAACCGCGGGGCCAAGGTCGTCGCGGTCGGCTGCATGGCCGAGCGGTACGGCAAGGAGCTCGCGGACTCCCTCCCCGAGGCGGACGCGGTGCTGGGCTTCGACGCCTACCCCGAGCTCGCCGAGCGCCTGCAGGACGTCCTCGACGGCCACGCGCCGATCTCGCACGTCCCGGTCGACCGGCGGACCCTGCTGCCCATCGCCCCGGTCGAGCGTCAGGCCTCCGAACGCGCGATCCCGGGGCACGAGTGGGTTCCCCGCGCCCGCCTGCAGTCCGGGCCCGTGGCGTCGCTGAAGCTCGCGAGCGGCTGCGACCGGCGCTGCGCCTTCTGCGCGATCCCGTCCTTCCGCGGCTCCTTCGTCTCGCGCAAGCCGGAGGAGATCCTCGGCGAGGCGGCGTGGCTGGCCCAGGAGGGCGTCCGCGAGCTGGTGCTGGTCAGCGAGAACTCCACGTCGTACGGCAAGGACCTGCCCGGCGGCACCCGCGCGCTCGTCGACCTGCTGCCCCGGCTCGCGGCGATCCCCGGCATCGAGCGGGTGCGGGTCAGCTACCTGCAGCCCGCTGAGACCCGGCCGGACCTCCTGCAGGTCATCGCGACCACCGACGGCATCGCGCCCTACTTCGACCTGAGCTTCCAGCACGCGTCGGCCACGGTGCTGCGCCGGATGCGCCGCTTCGGCTCGGTCCCGGACTTCCTGGACCTCTGCGCGCGCATCCGCGCGGCGGCGCCGGAGGCGGGGATCCGCAGCAACGTGATCGTCGGGTTCCCGGGGGAGACCGAGGAGGACCTCGCCGACCTGGAGACGTTCCTCACCGGTGCCCGGCTCGACGCCGTCGGCGTCTTCGGCTACTCGGACGAGGACGGCACCGAGGCCGCGGGCTACGAGGGCAAGCTGGACCCGGACGAGGTCGCCGCGCGCGTCCAGCGGATCTCCGCGCTGGTGGACGAGCTGATGAGCCAGCGGGCCGAGGACCGGATCGGCACCGAGGTCGTCGTGCTGGTGGAGACCGCCGAGTCGGACACCGAGGACGCCGTGGGCCGCGCCGCGCACCAGGCCCCGGAGGTCGACGGCGAGTGCGTCTTCGCCGCGGGGGACGTGCCGCTCGTCCCGGGGTCGTTCGTGCGGGCCGAGGTGGTCGACTCCGAGGGGGCCGACCTCGTCGTGCAGGCGATCGAGGTCGTCGTCGAGGCGCCCGAGCTCGCCGCGGTGGGAGCGGGATGAGTGCGGTGCCGGCGGAGGAGCACGTGCCCCCGCCGGAGGACGCGGTCCCGCTGCTCAACATCGCCAACGTGTTGACGGGGATCCGGATCGCCCTCGTCCCGTTCTTCCTGGCCGCGCTGCTGGCCGCCGACGGCCACGACGTCCGCTGGCGGCTCGGCGCCTTCCTGCTGTTCGCCGTCGCCGCGATCACCGACCGGTTCGACGGCGAGCTGGCCCGCAAGCGTGGCCTGGTCACCTCGTTCGGCAAGATCGCCGACCCGATCGCGGACAAGGCGCTGATGGGCGCCGCCCTCATCGGGCTCTCGATCCTGGCCGTCCTGCCCTGGTGGGTGACCGTGGTGATCATGGGCCGGGAGGTCGGCGTGACCCTGCTGCGGTTCTGGGTCATCCGGATCGGTGTGATCCCCGCGAGCCGCGGCGGCAAGGCGAAGACGCTGGTGCAGACGTTCGCGATCGGGCTCTTCGTGCTGCCGCTCACCGAGCTGATGCCCGCCGTGGCCGGCGCGGTCGACGGCGTCCGGTGGGCGTTCATGATCGCCGCGCTGGTGCTGACGGTGGTCACCGGCGCCGACTACGTCCACCGCGCCTTCCGCCTCCGCAACGCGGCGCTCCAGTAGCTGTTCGCCCACAGCGGAAGGGTCCCGGGCTGCGCCGCGGGGACGCGCGGGCGCCGGACTGGGTACGGTGGGTGCACGTCGTCGGTCTCCGACGGCGGGGCACTCGGGTCCGACGAGGAGGGGTGGGCGCATGGCTCTGCTGCTGCGTGAGGCGATCGGTGGCAGCCTCCGGCGTGCCCGCACCCTGCGGAAGCGCACCCTGCGGGACGTCTCGCGGGCGGCGCGGGTGAGCCTCGGCTACCTGTCCGAGGTCGAGCGCGGCCGCAAGGAGCCCTCCAGCGAGCTCCTCGCCGCGATCTGCGAGGCGCTCGACGTCTCGCTGCCGGACCTGCTCGCCGAGGTGATCGGCGAGATGACGGCCACGGAGCGCGAGCTGGAGTTCGTCGGCCGCACCGACACCCTGGTCCCGATCGGGCAGCGACACGCCGACCTGCGCCTGGCACCCGTGCGGGCACCGATGGGCGCCCGCCCCGGCACGCCGGTCGCCTCCGCCGCCTGAGCATCCGCTGAGGACCTGTCTGCTTCGTCCGGATCGCCGGACGTCGGCTCGTCCGGCCCGGTAACCTGTTCCCAGGGTCGCCCCGACGGCGGCCTCCGGACGATCCCCGATATCGTCCGTGCGCGGTGGCGTCAGCCCGGTCCGCGATGCCACGATGGGCCCCATCACGGCGGTCGCGGGGGGAACGCGCGGTCCGCTCGACCAGGCGGTACCGGATTCGTACTCGGAGGTAGGCGGACAGATGGCCAACGGTTTCACGAAGGCCTGGAAGTACCTGATGGCCCTGTTCTCGTCGAAGGTGGACGAGTACGCGGACCCCAAGGTGCAGATCCAGCAGGCCATCGAGGATGCACAGCGCCAGCACCAGGCGCTCTCGCAGCAGGCGGCCGCCGTCATCGGCAACCAGCGCCAGCTCGAGATGAAGCTCAACCGGCAGCTGGGGGAGATCGAGAAGCTGCAGGCCTCGGCGCGGCAGGCGCTGGTGCTGGCCGACCAGGCGCGCGCGCAGGGCGACGAGCAGAAGGCGGGCCAGTACGAGCAGGCGGCGCAGGCCACGGCCACCCAGCTCGTCACCGCCGAGCAGTCGGTCGAGGACCTCAAGACGCTGCACGACCAGTCGATCGGCGCGGCCGCGCAGGCCAAGCAGGCCGTGGAGCGCAACGCGATGCAGCTCCAGACGAAGATCGCCGAGCGCACGAAGCTGCTCAGCCAGCTCGAGCAGGCGAAGATGCAGGAGCAGGCGGCCAAGTCGCTGCAGCAGATGACCGAGCTCTCCGCGCCGGGCAACACCCCGTCGCTGGAGGAGGTCCGGGACAAGATCGAGAAGCGCTACGCGAACGCCGTGGGCGCCTCGGAGCTCGCGCAGAACTCGGTCCAGGGCCGGATGCTCGAGGTGCAGCAGGCCACCGTCGACATGGCGGGTGCCAGCAGGCTGGACCAGATCCGCGCGTCGATGGCGGGGAACTCGATCACCGGGGCGGAGAAGCCGACCCAGCAGATCCCGGCCTCCCCGCAGTCGGCGCCCCAGGCCACGCAGGCCCAGGAGCAGCCCGGCACCGCCTGAGCCCCCTCGTCCGGACGGCACCTTCGCCTGCGCGAAGGTGCCGTTCGTGCGTTCAGCGGGTCCGGGCCCGCTCCGTCACGACCGTGACCAGCCCGGCGAGCAGCAGCAGGGCCGCGAGGCCCACGAGGACCGCCGCGATGCCGGGCGCCGTCGTGTGCTGGTCGCCGAGGGCCTCGATCACCGCCGCGGCCACCACCACCCCGACACCGCCCACGCAGATCAACAGGGTGAGCGTCACCGAGGTGCCCTCGGCGGAGCGCTCGGGTGGCAGCACGTTCTGCACGGCCAGCTGACCGAGGGCGAACCCCATGCCGGTGGTGAGCCCGCACAGCGCCAGCGCGACGACGTAGAGCGGCAGCGGTCCCGCGACGGCCAGCAGGAGCAGGGCGGGCGCCGACAGCAGCAGCGCGACCCCCATGACGATCCCGGGCGGGAACCGCACCGACAGTCGTCCGGCGAGCGGGCCGCAGGAGGCCAGCCCGACGGACGAGACGAAGAAGAGCAGGCCCGCGGTCGCGGCGGAGAGCCCGCGCACGGTCTGCAGGTCGAGCGTGGCGGCGACGACGTAGACGCACGAGCCGATGTTGGCCGCGGTCCCGGCGAGACCGAGCACCACGATG
>NZ_JACBXB010000340.1 GCF_013870575.1 Pseudonocardia pini | reverse complement strand
GCGGACAGCAGGTTGTCGATCGTGAGGCCGTGCAGCGCGCTCAGCCATCCCGCGCCGCCGCGCCGGGGGCCCACCGAGAAGCTGGCCGCCCTGACCGCCCGGCGCATCGAGGCGGACATCATCAGCCGGGGCTGGCCGATAGGTGAGGTCGTCGGATCCGAGCAGGACCTCCAGGAGCGGTACGGCGTGAGCCGCTCGGCGCTGCGCGAGGCGGTCCGGCTCGTCGAGCACCACCAGGTCGCCCGGATGCGGCGCGGACCGAACGGGGGCCTGGTCGTCTCGGCGCCGGACGCCGGTCCCGCGACCCGCGCGCTGGTGATCTACCTCGAGTACATCGGGCTGAGCATCGAGAACCTGATGCGCGCCCGCCTCCTGCTCGAGCCCCTCGCCGTCGAGCTCACCATCCGGAACCTCCGGGAGGAGGGCATCGACCGGATGCGGGCGCTGCTGGACGCGGAGGCCGCGCACCGGGACGAGGAGACCGTCTCGCTCGACGCCCTCCACGTCCTGCTCGGCGAGCTGTCGGGCAATCCCGCCCTGCACCTGTTCATCGACGTCACGACCAGGCTCACCGCCCGGTACGGCCACTCGCTCCGCCGCATCCCGCGCGAGAAGAGCGCCCGGACCAGGGAGATCTCCCGCGCGCGCCACGCCGCGGTCGTCGACGCCATCCTCGGCGGGCAACCGGGTTCCGCCACCGCCGAGATGACCGCGCATCTCGACGAGGTCACCGCGTGGTTCGTCGAGAACGACGCGCGAGGCGCCCGGCGCCCCGGGCACAGGCCCACGGCCGACGGCTCGACCGCCGAGCCCGCCGCCAAGCTCGCCGAGGTGGTGGCGGCCCGGATCCGCGACGAGGTCGTGCGCAGGCGCTGGCCCGTCGGGCAGGTGCTCGGCTCGGAGAACGACCTCGTGGCCCGCTACGGCACCAGCAGGGCCGTCCTCCGGGAGGCGGTGCGCCTGCTGGAGCTGGACTCCGTGGCGCGCATGCGCCGCGGCCCGGGCGGCGGCCTCGTGGTCGCCGAACCCCTGCCCGACGCGAGCATCGAGGCGATGGCGCTCTACCTCGACTACCGCGAGGTCACCGCCGAGGACCTGCGCGTGGTGCGCGACGCGATCGAGCTCGGGACGATCGACGAGGTGATCCTGCGGCGGGACGACCCCGAGGTGGCGGCCCGCCTCCAGGAGGCGATCGCCCGGGGGCACGAACCGACGGACGCCGGCGCGGCCGGGTCGGACCGGTTCCACATCGAGCTCGCCCACCTGTCCGGGAACCCCGTGCTGGAGCTGTTCCTGCGGATCCTGAGCGAGCTGTGGCTGCGGCACACGACCGGGGTGCGCAAGCGGGAGCCCGGTCCGGACGCCGTCGATGGCGTCAAGCACATCCACGGTCGCATCCTGGACGCCCTGCTGGAAGGGGACACCGGCGTCGCCCGCCACCGGATGCGTCGCCACCTCGCGGCGTTGACCGCGTGGTACCACGAGTGACCGGCACCGGATCAGATCACTGACATCGAGGGTCGGACCTCGCGGAGGAGCCCTGCGTCGACGCTCCTCAGTGGAGGCCGCCGTCCGCCCGTCGGCCGTGCCGGGTGCGGCGCGCCACGCCGGAGTGACCCGTTCGACGGGGCCGGAGGTTTGACGTCGGTGGGAGTCCGATGTTGAATGAGGATACCGTATTGGGCTCGGTGCGCCGAATCCGGATGCGGACCGCCGGGGCGGCCCCCACACCCTCGATGCCGAACACACACGGAGGACGCCGCGATGAAGCCGCGCATCGGAACGACACTCGCCAGCACCGTCGACCCCACGACCGTCGTCGTCATCCGCTGGGGCGCCGACGACGCCGAGGTGACCTGCGGCGGCGCGCCCATGGTCGACGCGAAGGGGCCGGACGCGGGCACGGCGGGCGTGCCGGACCCCGAGCAGCAGGCCGGCACCCGGCTCGGCAAGCGCTACACCGACGCCGCGCTCGGGATCGAGCTGCTGTGCACGAAGGCGGGCCAGGGCACTCTCGCGATCGGTGGTTCCCCGCTGCCGCTCAAGGACGCCAAGCCGCTGCCCGCCTCGGACTGACGCCGCGTCCCATGAGCATCACTCCGCTGCGGGACGCGTGATGCGGGCCGCCCGCGTCCACGCCTACGGGGCGCCCTCCGCCGTCGTCGTCGAGGAGATCCCGGCGCCGCGTCCGCGGGCGGGGGAGGCGTTGGTGCGGGTGCACGCCGCCGCGGTGAACTTCCCCGACGTGTTAATGATGGCCGACCGCTACCAGGTCTCGATCCCGGTGCCGTTCACCCCCGGCAGCGAGTTCGCGGGGACGGTCGTCGCGCTCGGGCCCGACACCGACGGTCCCGCGGTCGGCACCACGGTGATGGGTGGCGTGCTCACCGGCGCGTTCGCCGAGGAGGTCGTCGCACCGGCCCACGTGCTGCGGCCGGTCCCCGCCGGCCTCGACATGGTCTCCGCGGCCGCGTTCCGGGTCACCTACTCGACGGCCTACCACGCCCTGGTCTCGATCGGCGGCGGTGTGGCGGGGGACCGGGTCACGGTCCTCGGTGCCGCGGGCGGGGTCGGCTCGGCCACCGTCGACGTCGCCACCCGCCTGGGCATGTCCGTCGTCGCCGCGGCGTCGAGCCCCGAGCGGCTGGCCGTCGCCGCGAAGCTGGGGGCCGTCGCGGGTGTCGACTACACCCGCGAGAACCTCAAGGAGCGGCTCAAGGAGCTCACCGGGGGTGGAGCGGACGTCGTGGTCGACCCCGTCGGCGGCGACCACGCGGAGGCCGCGCTGCGCGCGATGCGCTGGGGCGGCAGGTTCGTCACGGTCGGGTACGCGGACGGTCGGATCCCCCGCATCCCGCTGAACCTGGTGCTGCTGAAGGGGGTCGTCGTGCGCGGCTTCGAGCTGCGGACGATCGGTGAGCACCTGCCCGAGGCGGTGGTCTCCGCCGACGCGGCGCTGGCCGAGCTGGTGGCGGGGGGCATGCGGCCGGAGGTGACGTCGGTCCGCACCCTGTCGGAGGTGGCGCAGGCGTTGACCGAGGTCGCCGAACGCGGCGCCACCGGCAAGGTGGTCATCGACATGGGAGCCCCGTGAAGCGTTCGCCGACGGCGCCGGTGCACGTGCCGCTCTCGGTGGACCTGCTCGAGCTGCTGTCCCTCGAGCCCCTCGGGCGGGACGTCTTCCACGCCCCCACGGTGTTCGACGACGACTTCGCCCTCTACGGCGGTCAGGTCGCGGCTCAGGCGCTCTTGGCGGCGGGCGCGACGGTGCCCGACGGGCGGGCGCCGCATTCGATGCACGGCTACTTCCTCCGTGGGGGCGACCCCGCGGTGCCGACGGAGTTCCGGGTGGACCGCGACCGTGACGGCGGCTCGTTCTCCGCCCGCCGGGTGGTCGCGACCCAACGCGGTGAGGTCGTCTTCTCGATGGGGTGCTCCTTCCAGGTCGGCCGGGAGGGGCCCGAGCACCAGGTCGCGTCGATGCCGGTGACGCAGCGGCCCGAGGAGCTCCGCGCGTACGCGATCCCGCGGCTGGCGTCGATGGAGGGCCGGGCACCCGTCCAACCGCGGCCCGCGCCGTGGCCGACCCGCATCTGGGCGCGGTGCGCCCGGGATCTGCCGGACCGGCCGCTCGTGCACGCCGCGGTGCTCACCTACCTCTCCGACATCTCGGCGGGCACCGCACCGCTGACCGACGAGCACGGCAGGCCGGGCCCCTCGCTCGACCACTCGATCTGGTTCCACCGACCCGTCCAAATGGACGAGTGGGTGCTGATGGACCTCACGCCCGTCGTCACCGCCGGGGGCCGCGGCTGGTACTCCGGCACGATCCACACCGCCGAGGGGGTGCTGGTGGCCGACCTCGCGCAGGAGTCGCTGTTCCGGCGCCCGGCCCCGAAGACGACGTGACGGCGCGCCGGCTCAGCGCCGGTGCGCCCCGACTCTCCGGAACGTCTCGCGGATCTCCTCGACGACCACCTCGGGCACCTCGGCGGGCGCGAAGTGCCCACCGACCGGGGAGTACGACGTGCGGCGCAGGTCGTAGTAGTCGGCGGCCCAGAACCGCGACCGGCTCGTCTGGTCGTGCTCGAAGAAGGTGATCCCGGTCGGCGCCTCGACGACGGGGGTCCGGTCGTGCACCGGCACCCACCTGTTGTCGGCGGTCGCGCGGTACGCGCGCACGGAGCTCCAGGCCGTCTCGGTGAACCAGTACAGGCTGAACGTCGTGAGCAGGAACCGCTCGGAGAACGCGGTCCGCACGTCCTCCTCGCGCCCGCCGCGCCACAGGTGGCGCGCCTTCAGCAGCCAGGCGAGCATCCCGGCGGGGGAGTCGTGGAGACCCGCCGCGAGGGTCTGCGGCTCGCGCACGTGCACGATGCGGTGGGCACTGGGCGGAGCGCCGTCGGTGAGCGGCCGTGCGGCGAGGACGGGGTCGCTCGGCGGCGTCTCGGGACGGGGGAAACCCCAGTCCGACTCCCATTCGAGCCCCGCCACCGCGGACCCCGTCGCCGAGAAGGAGAGCGGGACCGCGCCCAGGAGGTGGATGCCGATCAGGCGGTCCGCGTGGGCGTGCCCCATGGCGGCGGTCACCATGTTGCCCATGTCGCCGCCGACGGCGGCGAACCGCTCGTACCCCAGCACCTCGGTCATGAGCCGGACCCAGAGGGCCGCGGTCTCGCTCGCGCCGCGCGTAGGCCGTCGGAGCGGGCTCGAGAAGGCGAACCCCGGCAGGGACGGCACGACCACGTCGAACGCGTCGAGCGGGTCGCCGCCGTGGGAGCCGGGGTCGGCGAGCGCCTCGACGGTGGCGTGCCAGTCCCAGTAGGTCCACGGCCAGCCGTGGGTGAGGATCACCGGGACGGGCGCCGGTCCGCGGCCGCGCCGGTACACGAAGTGGATCGGCACGTCGTCGAGCACGACCCGGTGGTTCTCGAACCGGTTGAGCTCCTCCTCCGCGTCTCGCCAGTCGAAGCGCCGCCAGGCGGCGACCCACTCGCGCAGCACGTCGCTCGGCACGCCGTAGCGCCAGTCGTCGTTGGCCATGTCGGGGGCGAACCGCGTGGCGTCGAGCCGCCGATGCAGGTCGGCGATGTCGGCGTCCGGGACGTGGATGCGGAAGGGCTCGCTGCGGGGTGGTGTCACAGTGCGACCTGCCCGTCGATCTCGGCCAGCAGCTCCCGGTGGGCCGCGGCGACCTGGTCCCGGCGCTCGGGGTGGGTGAAGATGAGGAAGCGGTATGGCGTCAGGCCGCGCACGATGAGCTCGCCCGCCTGCTCCGCCGACATCGCCTCCCCGGAGGCGGGCTGCGGGCCGCGCGGCACCCAGCGGGCGCCCGCGTATCGCTCGCTGTTGGCGGCGAGCGCGGTGGCGACACGGCCCGCGGTGACGAGTGAGACGCGCACGCCGTGGTGGCCCTCCTCGTTCGCGAGGGTCCTGGAGTAGGCGAGCAACGCGTACTTCGAGGCCGTGTAGAGCCCCAGCCCCGGGACGTCCTGCACGACCAGCGCGGCGATCGACGCGTTGTTCACGATGTGCCCGCCCGTGGCCCGAAGCTGCGGTAGGAACGCCCGGCAACAGCGGACGACCCCGTCGAAGTTGACCCCCATGACGAGGTCCCAGTCGGCGGGCTCGGCGTCCGCGAGCAGCCGGTTCACCACCACTCCCGGGCTGTTGACCAGCAGGTCCACCCCGGGCAGCACCTCGCGGGCGTGTGCGGCGAGGGCGTCGACATCCGCGTCGCGGTGCTCACCGGCGCA
>NZ_JACBXB010000033.1 GCF_013870575.1 Pseudonocardia pini | reverse complement strand
CGGGCACCGCGGCGGGCCTGCGTCCGACGGTCACGGTGCCGCCCGCGAGCAGCGCCGCGAACGGGAAGATCTCGTCCCCGATGTGGTAGATCACCGGCAGGAACGTGCAGAGCCGCAGGTCGGACTCGTGCGCCAGGCCGCGGCTGAGCGACACCGTGAAGTTCAGCGCGGCCAGGTGTGCGTAGCTGTGCGAGAGCATCACGCCCTTGGGCATCGCGGTGGTGCCCGAGGTGAACAGCAGCTGCCAGATGTCGTCCCCGTGGATCTCGACCTCGGGCTCGGTCGCGGGCTGCCCGGCCAGCAGGTCGCCGAACGCGGGGCTGCCCGCGACGGGCCCGCCGCCGACCGTGATCGTGGCGCCCACCGCGAGCCCGCGCACGGCGAAGACCTGCTCGACGCGCGGCCACAGCTCGGCGTCCACCACCGCGAACCGCGGCGCGGTCCGCTCGATCAGGTGCTCCAGGACGTCCGGCGCGAGGTTCGGGTTGAGCGGGACGGACACCATCCCGGCCTTGGCGATCCCGACCTTCGCCAGCAGCGCCTCGACCGAGTTCTCGCTGATCAGCAGCACCCGGTCGCCCGGTTCGAGACCCGCGCCCGCGAGCGCGTGGGCGAACCGGTTCGCGGCCTCGTCCGCCTCCCGGTAGGTCACGGACTCGAACCGCGCCTCGCCGAACGCCCCGTCGACGCCGGCGAGCGCGACCTGGTCCGGACGGCTCCAGGTCAGCCGCTCGAACAGGTCGCCGACGGACGTCCGCTCCCAGCGGTGCACGGCGCGCCTGCCGCGCAGCGTCTCGACGTCGATGGTCGCCGCGTCGGGCAGGGCGGTGCCGTGGGGGATCTCGGGCAGCATGGCGTCAGCATGCGTGATCCGGCTCACTCATCGCAAGAGGTGAGTCAACCCGAGTTCACTCGACCGGAGCGACGCCGAGGCAGGCGTGGGTCATCGTGTCGAGCTGTCGGGCGAGCCGCTCGGAGTCCAGCCCGCTGCGGAAGAACAGTGTCGACTGGATCGCGCCGATGGCCGCATGCACGGCCAGGCGCAGCTCGCCGTCCGCCAGGTCCCGGCGCAGCGGGGCCAGCACGTGCACCCAGTCCTCGAGATAGTGCCGCTGCAGCCTGCGCAGCCGCCGCCGGTCCTCCTCGGGCAGGGTGTGCGCCTCGCGGTGGTACACGGCGAGCACGCTTCGGTCCTCGATCGCGACCGTGATGTGGTCCCTGATCAGGGCGGACAGGGCGGAACGGTCGTCCGGCGCCGCGGCGATGATCTCCGCCGCGCCGCTGCGGATGCGCTCCATGACCCGGTCCAGCAGGGCGACCAGGATGGCGTCCTTGCTCCCGAAGTGCCGGTAGATCCCGGACCCGACGATGCCGGCCTCGGCGCCGATCTCCGCCATCCCGACGGCGTGGAAGCCCCGCCGCGCGGCCAGCTCGGCAGCGGCGGTGAGGATGCGCTCGCGGCGCTCCGGATCGCGTCTACTGCGGGTCGCCGTCGTCATCTGGCCATCATGGCATCGTCGCGGTAGTGTGCGCCACGAGTGAACCGAGAATCACTGAAACGGCTGGACACCACCACTGAGGAGTCGGTGTGGACTTCCTGGAGACCGACGAGCACCGCGACCTGCGGGCGGCCGTCGGCGCGATCGCGGCCCCGTACGGGGGCACCTACTACGCGGAGCACGCTCGCGCGGGCACCGAGTGCACGGAGCTGTGGCACGCGCTGGGCGACGCGGGGTTCGCCGGGGTGAACGTCCCGGAGGAGTACGGCGGGGGCGGCGGCGGCCTCGTCGAGCTCTCGCTCGTGTGCGAGGAGATCGCCGCCCAGGGCGCCCCGATCCTGCTGCTGCTGGTCACGCACGCGATCTCGGCCGAGGTGCTCGCCGAGTACGGCACCGAGGAGCAGCGCAAGGAGTGGCTGCCCGGGCTGGCGAGCGGGCGGCGCAAGGTGGTCTTCGCGATCACCGAGCCCGAGGCCGGGTCGAACACCCACAAGCTCTCCACGCGGGCCCGGCGGGTCGGCGACGAGTGGGTCGTGACGGGGGAGAAGTACTACATCTCCGGTGTCGACGAGGCCGAGGCGCTACTGCTCGTGGCCCGCACCGGGGACGAGGGGCAGCTGTCGCTGTTCCTGGTCCCCACGGACGCCCCCGGTCTCCAGAAGACGGTCCTGCCCGTGGACGTGATGCTCCCGGAGAAGCAGTTCACGCTGCACTTCGACGAGGTCCGGCTGCCCGTGTCCGCGCTTGTGGGCGAGGAGGGCCAGGGCTTCAAGCAGGTCTTCCACGGGCTCAACCCCGAGCGGATCACCGGCGCGGCGCTCTGCGTCGGGATCGCGCGGTACGCGCTGTCCCGCGCCGCGCAGTACGCCAAGGACCGGAAGGTCTGGGACAAGCCGATCGGCACCCACCAGGGCGTCGCGCACCCGCTCGCCAAGGCGAAGATCGAGACCGAGCTCGCCGCGCTGATGACGCAGAAGGCCGCCTGGCTGCACACGAACGGGCTGCCCGCGGGCGAGGCGTCGAACATGGCGAAGTACGCGGCGGCCGAGGCCGCGATCGCCGCGTGCGACGCCGCCATGCAGACCCACGGCGGCAACGGCGTGGCGCAGGAGTTCGGACTGCTCCCCTACTGGGGGCTGGCCCGGCTGCTGCGGATCGCCCCGGTGAACCGGGAGATGGTCCTGAACTTCGTGGCCCAGCACTCGCTCGGCCTTCCGCGTTCCTACTGATCCGACCCGACGACAGGGGGCAGCGATGGAGCTGAACCGGAACCTCATCCAGCGGATCAACGTCGGCGACGCACTGACCCGCTCCGCGTTCGCGCGGCCCGAGAAGCTCGCGATCGTCGACAGTGGAGTCGACAGTGGAGTCGACAGTGGAGTCGACGGGGAGCGCCGCTGGACCTACGCCGAGTTCGACGCGTGGGTCAACCGGCTCGCCCACGGCCTGCTGGCCCGCGGCTACGGGGTCGGAGACGCGCTGGCTCTGGCCTCAGCCAACAGCGCCGAGTTCCTGGCCGTCTACTACGCGTGCGCCAAGATCGGCGTCGTGTGCGTGCCGCTCAACCTGGGGTGGCGGCCGGACGAGGTCGCCTACGTGCTGGGCCACTCGCAGGCCCGCGGGATCGTGGTCGAGAGCCAGCTCGTCGGCACGGTGGCCGGGGCGGTCGCCGAGACGGCGGGCGTCGCGGAGGTGATCGTCGCGCCGGGCACCGGTGCCTCCTGGGAGCCGGTCGCCGGTCGGGACACCCTGGTGCTGGACGACGTGCTCGCCACGGACACCGCACCGCCCGAGGTGGTCGTCGAGGACCGGGCGCCGCTGAGCTACCTCTACACCTCGGGCACCACGTCGTTCCCGAAGGGCGTGGTCGGCACCCACCTGGGCATCCACCTGGAGTCGATGTCCGCGGCGCTGGACTCGGGCTGGTCCACCGAGGACCGGTTCGTCGCGATGATGCCGATGTTCCACACCGCGCAGCTCAACGCCTTCTGCACGCCCGCCGTCGTCGTCGGGGCCACGATCTTCGTGCACCGCGGCTTCGATCCCGAGCGCTTCCTCGCCACCATCGAGCAGGAGAAGATCACGCAGGTCTTCGGGCTGCCGATGATGTACCGCGCGGCGCTGGACCACCCGTCGTTCGCGAGTCGCGACCTCGGCTCGCTGAAGCGGGCGGTCTACGCGATGGCCGCCATGCCGGAGTCGCAGATCAAGGCATGTCTGGACGGATTCGGCTGCGATTTCGCGCTCTTGTTCGGACAGACGGAGATGAGCCCGATCACGACCCTCTTCCGGCCGGAGCACCAGCTGAGCCACGTGGGAGCGGTCGGTACCCCGCTGACCGGCGTGCAGGTCGGGATCATGGACCCGCAGGGGACCCTGCTCCGGCGCGGCGAGCAGGGCGAGATCGTCTACCGCGGCCCGTCGACGATGCAGGAGTACCTGCGCAACCCGGAGGCGACCGACACCGCGTTCGCGCACGGCTGGTTCCACTCCGGGGACGTCGGCCGGTTCGGCGAGGACGGCGTGCTCTGGTTCGCGGACCGCTACAAGGACGTGATCAAGACGGGCGGCGAGAACGTCGCGTCGATCGAGGTCGAGCGGGCCGTGTACGACGCGGAGCCGCAGGTCGCCGAGGTCGTCGTCGTCGGCCTGCCGCACGAGCGGTGGAGCGAGGCGATCACCGCGGTGGTCGTGCCCAAGCCCGGCGCGAGCATCGACGCCGAGGTCCTGCGGGCCGCGCTCAAGGAGCGGCTCGACGGTTACAAGGTCCCGAAGTCCGTGATCGTCGTCGACGAGCTGCCGCGGACGTCCACCGGGAAGATCCAGAAGAACGTGGTCCGCGAGGCCCACGCCAGCCACTACGGGGAAGGCCGATGACGGTCCTGAAGTCCCTGCTCGACGTCTCCTCGGAGACCTACGCGAGCAACCGCAAGGCCCAGCTCGAGGTGCTCGCCCAGCTGAACGAGCAGCTCGACCTCGCTATCGCCGGGGGCGGTGAGCGCTACATGCAGCGCCACCGGGACCGCGGCAAGCTCCCGGTGCGCGAGCGCCTGGAGCTGCTGCTGGACCCCGACAGCCCGTTCCTGGAGCTGTCGCCGCTGGCGGCCTGGGGCACCGAGTTCACGGTCGGTGCGTCGGAGCTGACGGGGATCGGCGTCGTGTCCGGTGTGGAGTGCGTGGTCATCGCCCACGACCCCACCGTGCGCGGCGGGGCGATGAACCCCTACTCGCTGAAGAAGACGCTGCGCGCGTTGGAGATCGCGCGCGTCAACCGGCTGCCGGTGATCAACCTGGTGGAGTCCGGCGGGGCCGACCTGCCGACCCAGGCCGATCTCTTCGTCCCGGCCGGGCGGATCTTCCACGAGCTGACCGAGCTGTCGTCGATGGCGATCCCGACCGTCGCGCTGGTCTTCGGCAACTCGACGGCGGGCGGCGCGTACGTCCCCGGCATGTGCGACTACGCGGTGCTGGTCGACAAGGGCGCCAAGGTGTTCCTCGGCGGCCCGCCGCTGGTCAAGATGGCCACCGGCGAGGAGTCCGACGACGAGTCGCTCGGCGGCGCGGAGATGCACAGCCGCATCTCGGGCCTCTCGGACTACTTCGCCGCCGACGAGCACGACGCCATCCGGCTCGGCCGGGAGATCATGTCCCGGATCAACTGGCACAAGCTCGGCCCGGCCCCCGCGCTGAACCCGGCGCCGCCGCGCTACGACCCGGAGGAGATCCTCGGGATCCTCCCGCCGGACACGAAGGTCCCGTTCGACCCGCGCGAGATCCTGGCGCGCACCGTCGACGGCTCGGACTTCGACGAGTACAAGCCGCTCTACGGCACCTCGCTGGTCACCGGCTGGGCGAGCATCCACGGCTATCCCGTCGGCGTGCTCGCCAACCACCGCGGCGTGCTGTTCAGCGAGGAGGCCAAGAAGGCCACCGAGTTCATCCTGCTCGCCAACCAGACGGACACGCCGCTGGTCTTCCTGCAGAACACCACCGGCTACATGGTCGGCAAGGAGTACGAGCAGGGCGGGATCATCAAGGACGGCGCCAAGATGATCAACGCCGTCACCAACAGCACGGTCCCGCACCTCACGATCAACATGGCGTCGTCCTTCGGGGCGGGCAACTACGGCATGTCCGGGCGCGCCTACGACCCGCGGCTGATGTTCGCCTGGCCCGGCGCGAAGCTCGCGGTGATGGGCGCGGCCCAGCTCGCGGGCGTCATGTCCATCGTGGGCAAGGCGTCGGCGGCGTCGCAGGGCAAGCCCTTCGACGACGAGGCGGACCGCAAGCGCACCGCCGCCATCGAGGCCCAGATCGACGCGGAGTCCCACTCCTTCTACGTGACCGGGAAGCTCTACGACGACGGCATCGTCGACCCCCGCGACACCCGCACGGTGCTGGGGATGTCCCTGTCCGCCGTCCACTCGACCACCGTCGCCGGCCGTCGCGGCTTCGGCGTCTTCCGGATGTGAGCACGATGATCCAGAAGCTGTTGATCGCGAACCGCGGCGAGATCGCCGCCCGCGTCATGCGCACCGCCCACTCGCTGGGCATCGGCACCGTGGCCGTGTACTCGGACCCCGACGCCGCGGCCCCGTTCGTCTCGCTCGCCGACGAGGCGGTGCGGCTCCCCGGTGCCGCCCCGTCGGACACCTACCTGCGCGCCGACCTGGTGATCGCGGCGGCTCGCGCGACGGGTGCCGACGCCGTGCATCCCGGCTACGGGTTCCTGTCGGAGAACGCGCAGTTCGCGCGGGACTGTGCGGCCGCGGGCCTGACGTTCGTCGGGCCCACGCCCGAGGCCATCGCGTCGATGGGCTCGAAGCTCGAGGCCAAGGCGCTCATGGAGAAGGCGGGTGTGCCGGTCCTCCCCGGGGCCACGGTCGACGAGTCCTCCGACCTGGGCGCCATCGCCGCGGACATCGGCTTCCCGGTGCTGGTCAAGGCCGCGTTCGGCGGCGGCGGGCGCGGCATGCGCGTCGTGCACACCCCCGCGGAGCTGACCGAGGCGGTCGAGGGCGCGCGGCGCGAGGCGGCGTCGGCGTTCGGCGACGGGACCGTGTTCCTGGAGCGGTTCGTCGTGAACCCGCGACACGTCGAGGTGCAGATCCTCGGCGACACCCACGGCGAGGTCGTGAGCCTCTTCGAGCGCGACTGCTCGATCCAGCGGCGCTACCAGAAGATCGTCGAGGAGAGCCCGTCCCCGGCGGTCGACGAGGTGCAGCGGGCCGAGCTGGGGGAGGCGGCCGTCGCGGCGGGGAAGGCGATCGGGTACACCGGCGCCGGGACCGTCGAGTTCGTGATGGACCAGGACGGGAAGTTCTTCTTCCTGGAGGTCAACACCCGGCTGCAGGTCGAGCACCCGGTCACCGAGCTGGTCACCGGGCTGGACCTGGTGGAGCTGCAGCTTCGGGTGGCCGAGGGCGAGCCGCTGCCGCCCGAGGTGCTCGGCGCGGGCATCTCCGGGCACGCGATCGAGGTCCGGCTCTACGCCGAGGACGTCCCCGCGGGCTTCCTCCCGGCCACGGGCACGCTGCACCGCTTCGCGATCCCGGACCTGCCGGGCATCCGGGTCGACTCCGGTGTGGTCGACGGGTCCGTCGTCGGGACCAACTACGACCCGATGCTGGCCAAGGTGATCGCCCACGGCCGCACCCGCACCGAGGCGGCCCGCACCCTCGCGCGGGCGCTGCAGCGGGCCGAGCTGCACGGCGTCACGACCAACCGGGACCTGCTCGTCGGGATCCTGCGCGAGCCCGAGTTCCTCGCCGGGAAGACCGACACGGGGTACCTGACCAGGCATGATCCAGCGCAGCTGTGCCGATGGTCTACTTCGCAAGCTCCGTCTCCGGGCGCTCCGGGAGGCGGCGGGGTGCGGCAGGCCGCCGCGGCCGCGCTCGCCGCGCAGGCCGGGAACCGGGCGTCGGCGCGTGTGCTGGCCGGGATCCCGTCGGGCTGGCGGAACGTCGGCGGGCAGCCGCAGCGCGCCGCGTACACCCTCGGCGACGAGACCCTCGAGGTCACCTACGCCTTCCGCCGCTCCGGCCTGGACCTGGCCGTGAACGGCGAGGCGCTGCCCGCCCGGCTGGTCGCGGCCACGCCGGAGTCGGTGGAGCTGGAGATCGACGGGGTGTCCCGCACCTACGCCGTGCACCGCGTCCCGGGATGGTCCTACGTGGACGGTCCGGACGGCTCCGCCGCGCTGGCCGAGGTGCCCCGGTTCGCCGACCCCAACGCGGTCGCGCACGCCGGGTCGCTGCTCGCGCCGATGCCCGGCGGGGTGGTGCGGGTCCTTGCGGCACAGGGGGATCCGGTCACCGCGGGGCAGGCGCTCGTGGTGCTCGAGGCGATGAAGATGGAGCACACCGTGGCCGCCCCGGTCGACGGTGTGGTCGCGGAGATCCACGTCGGCGCCGGGGACCAGGTCGACACCGGCCAGGTGCTCGCCGTGGTCGAGGAGCCGGAGGAGTGAGCTCGCCGGGACCGTCCGACGTCGCCGCGGCCACGGGGACCACGGTCGACGCGCTGTTCCGGCGCGCCTTCCGGATCTTCGCCGACCGGGTCGCGGTCACCTCCGACCAGCCCTGCGAGGAACCCTGGACCTACCGTGAGCTGGGCGGACGTGCCGAGCGGCTCGCCGCGGGCCTGCACGCCTCCGGGCTGCGGCGTGGCGACCGGGTCGCGGTGCTGTCGGAGACGCGGCCGGAGTACGTCGAGCTGTACGCGGCGCTGGCGCGGCTCGGCGTCGCGGTCGTGACGCTCAACGTCCGGCTGCACCCGGACGAGCTGGCGCACATCGTCGGGACCGCGGGCCCGAGGGCGCTGATCACCTCGGGATCGTTCGCGGCGAGCGCCGAGGCGATCCGGGACCGCAGCCCGTCGGTGAAGGCCTGGTATTCGCTGGATCCGCGCGAGGGGTTCCTGCCCTACGGCTCCCTGCGCGAGTCCGGCGCCGAGGTCCCCGAGCCCGCCGCCCAGCCCGGCGACCTGCACAACGTCCTCTACACCTCCGGCACCACCGGGCTGCCCAAGGGCGCGATGATCACGCAGCAGGCCGCCGCCGTCCGCGGCCTGCGGCTGGCCCAGTGGTTCGGGCTGACCGCCGACGACGGGTTCGTCGGCTGGCTGCCGATGTTCCACTGCGCCGGGGACGAGTCCCTGTACGCCACGATGGTCACCGGCGGCCGGTTCGCCTGCCTGCGCAAGGCCGATCCGGCCCGGATCCTCGACCTCGTGGAGCGGGACCGGCTGAGCTGGACGCTGCTGCTCCCCGGAGTGATCACCGACGTGCTGGCCGAGCCGACCGCTGGGCGGGACCTGACCTCGTTCCGGTTCGCGATCGGCTACGCCAACATGATGCCGACGGTCGTCGAGCAGCTCACGGCGAAGTACCGCATCTCCTTCTGCGACGCGTTCGGCCAGACCGAGACCAGCTACGCCCTCGCACACGGGTTCAGCGGGCCCGGCGAGCGGCCGCACCTGCGCAAGACCCCGACCCCGCTGCTCGACGTCCGCCTCGTCGACACCGAGATGAACGAGGTCCCGGTCGGGGTGCCGGGGGAGTGCGTGGTGCGCGGGCCCGGCGTGATGTCCGGGTACCTGGACGACCCGGCCGCCACCGCGGAGGCCTTCCGCGGCGGCTGGCTGCACACCGGCGACGTCCTGGTCCGCGCCGAGGACGGCACGCTGTCCTTCGTGGACCGCACGAAGTACCTGGTCAAGACCGGTGGTGAGAACGTCTACCCGGCCGAGGTCGAGCACGCGATCGCCGGACACCCCGCGGTGCAGGAGGTCTGCGCCTTCGGCGTGCCCGACGAGCGGTGGGGCGAGACGGTGAAGGTGGTCGTGGTGCGGGCGCCGGGCGCGCAGGTGAGCGCGGCCGAGATCGTCGCGCACTGCCGCGAGCACCTCGCGTCGTACAAGCGGCCGCGGTACGTCGAGTTCCTGGCGTCCGAGGAGCTGCCGCGCAGCACCACCGGGAAGCTGCAACGCCATGTCCTCGCCGAACGCGGTGCGACCGAGGCGGAGCGAGCATGATCACGGTGACGGACCGCGGGCCGGTCCGGATCCTCGCCGTCGACCGCCCGGACCGGCGCAACGCGCTGACGACCGGCGTCGTCGCCGAGCTGGAGGCCACCCTGCGGGCCACCGCCGACGACGGGGAGGTCGGCGCCGTCGTCCTCACCGGGGTCGGCGGGCACTTCTCCGCGGGCGGGGACGTGGGCGACATCCTCGACCACGTCGCCGGGGACGATCCGGAGCTGCTCGCGCTGCTGCGGGCCTTCCACCGGCTCGTCGTGGAGATCTGGGAGTCGCCGCTGCCGGTCGTCGCCGCGGTCTCCGGCATCGCGTACGGCGGCGGGTTCAACCTGGCCCTGGCCTGCGATCTGGTGGTGCTCTCCGCCGACGCCCGGCTGTGCCAGGTGTTCGTCAAGCGCGGCGTGGTGCCCGACGTGGGCGGTGCCTGGTTCCTGCCCCGGCTCGTCGGCATGCAGAAGGCGAAGGAGCTCATGCTGCTCGCCCCCGAGATCGGCGCGGCGGAGGCCGAGCGCCTGGGTCTCGCCAACGCCGTCGAGCCCGACCCGGAGGCTGCGCTGGAGAAGGCGGTCGAGATGGCCGAGCAGCTGGCGGAACTCCCGGCGTACACGGTCGCGCTGGCCAAGAAGCTGGTCAACCACTCCGCGGACGACGACCTGCGCGGCTCGCTGGAGCGCGAGGCCGTCAGCCAGGCCGCGGCGCTGCGGTCGGGGCCCGCCGTCGAGGGGTTCGAGGCGTTCCGAAAGGGGGTTCGCGGATGAGATCCCGCAGGCCCGAGCTGAGGAGGAGGATCCCGTGAGCGTGACGTACGAGGTCGAGAACGGGGTCGCCTGGCTCACGATCGACCGGCCCGAGGCCCGCAACGCCCTGTCGAAGGACGTGCGGGACGGGCTGTGGGAGGGCGCGCACCGGTTCGTCGCGGACGACTCCGCCGCCGTGCTGGTGCTGACCGGCGCGGGCGAGAAGGCCTTCTGCGCGGGCGGTGACCTGAAGGAGATGGCGGAGACCTCGCTGGAGATCCCGCCGCCGGACTTCCTGCCGCAGTTCGGGCGGAACATCCAGATCGACAAGCCCACGATCGCCGCGGTCAACGGCGTGGCGTACGCGGGCGGGTTCCTGCTGGCCCAGCAGTGCGACCTGGTGGTGGCCGCCTCGCACGCCCGGTTCGCGGTGAGCGAGGTCAAGGTCGGTCGCGGGTCGCCGTGGGCCGCGCCGCTGTCCTGGCTGGTCCCGCCGCGGATCGCGCTGGAGATCCTGATGACCGGCGACCCGCTCGACGCCGAGCGGGCACAGGGGTACGGGCTGGTCAACCACGTCGTCGCGGCCGCGGAGCTGCGGTCGCACACCCAGGCGCTCGCCGAACGGATCGCGGCGAACGCGCCGCTGAGCGTGCGGGCGTCGAAGAAGACGGCCTACCTGTCCGCCGACCACCCTCGGGAGGCGGCGTACGAGGCGGCCGAGGAGATCTGGGCCCCGGTGTACCGGTCGGCCGACGCGCAGGAGGGGCCGGCGGCGTTCCGCGACAAGCGGACCCCGGTCTGGAAGGGGAGGTAGCCGTGCCCGTCTCGATGCCCGATCTGGCCGCGGACCTGGAGGCCGAGTCCGCGGTGCTGCGCGCGATCCTGGCCGGTCTCGGTCCCGAGGACTGGGCCCGCCCGACACCGGCGGAGGGCTGGTCGATCGGCGACCAGGTCTCGCACCTGGCGTACTTCGACGACGTGGCGCTCCGGTCGGCCACGGACCCGGAGGCGTTCGCGGCCGAGAAGGCGGAGATGGACGCGACCGGCGGGGTCGACCCGGACTCGTTCGCCGAGCGGTTCCGGTCGCTGTCCGGTGCCGAGCTGCTCGCCTGGTTCGACGAGTCCAGGGCCCGGCTCGTGCGCACGTTCGCCGGTCTCGAACCCGGCCTGCGGGTCCCGTGGTTCGGGCCGCCGATGAGCGCCGCGTCCTCGCTGACCGCGCGGATCATGGAGACCTGGGCGCACGGCCAGGACGTGGCGGACGCCGTGGGCGTGGTCCGCGAGCCCAGCGGGCGGCTGCGACACGTGGCGCACATCGGGGTCGGCGCGCGGGCGTTCAGCTACGCGCTGCACGACCGCCCGGTGCCCGAGGCGCCGGTCCGGGTGGAGCTCGACGCGCCCGACGGTGCACTGTGGACCTGGGGTCCTCCGGGGGCGGCGGACGTCGTCACCGGCACCGCCCTGGACTTCGCGCTGCTCATCACCCAGCGCAGGCACCGGGACGATCTCGCGCTGGTCGTGACCGGCCCGGCCGCCGAGGAGTGGGTCGAGATCGGGCAGGCCTTCGCGGGCAAGCCGGGGACCGGCCGGAAGCCGGGGGGTGCGCGGTGACCCGCCCGATCCGGATCGGCAACTGTTCCGGCTTCTACGGCGACCGGCTCCGCGCGGCGCGGGAGATGGTGGAGGGCGGTCCGATCGACGTCCTCTGCGGGGACTACCTCGCCGAGCTGACGATGCTGATCCTGGCGAAGGCGCAGGCCAAGGACCCCGCGGCGGGTTACGCGCGGACCTTCCTGACCCAGATGCAGGACGTGCTGGGGCTGTGCGTCGAACGGGGGACCAAGGTCGTCTCCAACGCGGGCGGGCTCAACCCGGCCGGACTGGCCGCGGCGATCGACGCGCTCGGGACCGGTGCGCGGGTGGCCTGGGTGGAGGGCGACGACCTGCGCGGCTCGCTCGGCGCGATCACCCCGCCGGTCGAGGGGAAGCCGGTGTCCGCCAACGCCTATCTCGGCGGCTGGGGGATCGCGGAGGCGCTGGCCGCGGGTGCGGACGTCGTCGTGACCGGGCGGGTGACCGACGCGTCGCTCGTCGTCGGGCCCGCCGCCTGGTGGCACGGCTGGACGCGCGGGGACTTCGACGCGCTCGCCGGCGCCGTCGCCGCGGGGCACGTGATCGAGTGCGGCCCGCAGGCCTGCGGCGGCAACTACTCGTTCCTCGCGGAGGTGACCGACCGCCGCTACCCGGGCTTCCCGATCGCGGAGGTCGCCGCCGACGGCTCCTCGGTGATCACCAAGCACCCCGGGACGGGTGGGCTGGTCTCCGTCGGCACGGTCACCGCGCAGCTGCTCTACGAGATCGCGGGTCCCGCGTACCTCGGCCCGGACTGCACCACGCACTTCGACACGATCACCCTGACCCAGGAGGGCCCCGACCGCGTGCTCGTCTCGGGGGTGCGGGGGAGCGCGCCGCCGCCCACGCTGAAGGTCGCGCTGAACGACGCGGGCGGCTACCGCAACTCGATGACGCTGGTCCTGACCGGCCTGGACATCGAGGCGAAGGCGGCCTGGGCGGAGGAGATGCTGTTCGACGTCCTGGGCGGTCGGGACCGCTTCGCCTCGGTGGACGTGCGGTTGCTGCGCTTCGACCGCCCCGACGCGCCGTCGAACGAACAGGCCACGGCGCACCTGCGGGTCACGGTGAAGGACCCGGACCCGAGGACGGTCGGGCGCGCCTTCTCCAACGCGACGATGGAGCTCGCCCTGGGCGGGTACGCGGGCTTCCACACCACCACCCCGCCCACCGCCGAGTCCGCCTACGGCGTCTACCGTCCCGCCGCGGTCCCCCGCTCCGCGGTGACCCAGACCGTGGTGCTCCCGGACGGAACCCGCTCGGTCGTCGCGGACCCGCAGGTGGGGGAGGTCTCCGAGCACCTTTGCCCTGCCCGCTCCCCTGCGGGCGCGGGTGCTGCCGGAGCGGACCCGCACGCAGGCGGGCAGGGCAAAGGTGTCGCGGACCCGCACGCAGGCGGGCAGAGCAACAGCGCTGCGGACCCGCACGCAGGCGGGCAGGGCAAAGGTGTCGCGGGGGAGGACCCTGGAGTCCCCGCGGAGGGCACCAGGCCGGTCCCGCTCGGCGCGGTGTGCGGCGCGCGCTCGGGCGACAAGGGCGGGAACGCGAACGTCGGCGTCTGGACCCGGACCGAGGCGGAGTACGCCTGGCTGCGGGGCTTCCTGACCGTGGACCGGGCCCGTGAGCTGCTCGGACCCGAGGTCGCGGACCTGGAGATCGAGGTGTTCCCGCTGCCGAACCTCAAGGCGCTCAACGTGGTCGTGCACGGGATCCTCGGCGAGGGCGTCGCGTCGAGCACCCGCCCCGACCCCCAGGCGAAGGGCCTCGGCGAGTATCTGCGCAGCCGCGTCGTCGAGGTGCCGACCGCGCTCCTGGAGGGCTGAGGATCGCCGCGATCATGCTGCGGGCGAGG
Organism: Pseudonocardia pini; assembly: GCF_013870575.1. Classification (GTDB taxonomy): domain Bacteria; phylum Actinomycetota; class Actinomycetes; order Mycobacteriales; family Pseudonocardiaceae; genus Pseudonocardia; species Pseudonocardia pini. The sequence goes on along the minus strand of NZ_JACBXB010000033.1, from coordinate 3,381 downwards.
TGGTGACCTCCAGGATCGTGCGGGTGACGACGGCGGGGTCGTCGTAGGTCGGCACGTGGCCCGCTCCCGGGAGGGTGCGCCGCTCGGCGCGCGGGAACAGGGTGGTGAAGCGGTCGGAGTAGCGCGGGGGCGGGAGCAGCCGGTCCTGCTCGCCCCAGGCGATCCGGACCGGCACGTCGGGCTCCGGGACGGTGAAGTCGCGGGTGACGGCGTCGTCGAGCAGGGCGCGGAGGGCGGAGCACTCCGCGTTGTCGCGGAAGAAGCGCTCGGCCTCGTCCGCGGTCATGTGGTCCCCGCGGCCGACGGCCATGCCGAGCATCGCCCGTCTCGCGGCGGCCGGGCCGACCAGGAGCCGGATCCCGGAGCCGAGCCCACGGGCCATGAGGTGTGCGGGGAGGATCAGCCCGCGCACGCGTCGGACCTCGCGGCTGCCGGGCAGCCACCCACCGGCGGGGGACAGGGCGACCACCGAGAGCGCCCGCCCGCGCGCCGCCAGCTCGAACGCCAGCCAGCCGCCGAGCGAGTTCCCGACGAGGTGGGCGCGGTCGATGCCGGCCGCGTCGAGCTCGGCCTCCAGGGCGTCGGCCAGGGCGGGGATCGTCGGCGCGACGCCCGGGGGGAACGGCTCGCCGCCCGAATGCCCGCGCAGGGTGGGGACCAGGACCCGATGGCGCTCCTCGAGCGCCCCGCGGACCGGCTCCCAGACCGCCGGGCTGCCGCCTACACCGTGCAGGCAGACGAGCGGCGGACCGGCCATCCCACTCACCCGACGACCCGGTCCACCCACGCGACGACGTCGTCGGTGATCTCCTCCCGGTTGGTCTCGTTGAACACCTCGTGCCGGGCGCCCGGCCACACCCGCAGCGTCACGTCCTTGACCCCCGCCGCGGCGAGCCGGTCGACCAGCGGGTTCACGAGGGCGAGCCCGGCGTTGACCGGGTCCGCGTCGCCGACGGTGATCAGCACGGGGAGGTCGTCCCGGATCGCGGCGACGCGCGCCGGGTCGGCCAGCACGCGACCCGCGACGAACAGCGCCTTCCCACCCGGCTGGTCCAGGCCGAAGCCGCAGGCCGGGTCGGCGACGTACTTGTCGACCTCGGCCTCGTCGCGGGACAGCCACTCGAAACCGGTCCGGTTCTCGAAGGGCGCGTTGAACCCGGAGAGGTCGATCTCCGCGTCGAGGTCCAGCGAGGGCTCGAGCAGGTCGACGAGGCCGGTGCCGGACAGGACGAGCCCGTCGATCTCGGCGGAGTGGTCGAGCACCCACTGCTGGGCCGCGAACGATCCCATGCTGTGCCCCAACAGGATCACCGGGATCCCCGGGTGGTCGGCCTTCCCCTTCGCCACCAGGACGCCGATGTCGTCGACCAGACCGGCCCAGCCGTCCTCACCCAGCACACCCTGCTTCTCGGGCGAACCCGCGGTCGCGCCGTGCCCGCGGTGGTCCTGCCCCTGCACCACGTACCCGCGGGCGGTCAGTGCCGCGGCGAGCCGGTCGTAGCGCAGCAGGTGCTCACCCATGCCGTGGGTGAGCTGCACGAGCGCGCGGGGCGCCCTCGCGGGTTCCCAGCGGTACGCCGTGATCTCCGTGCCGTCGCGACCGGTGAAGGTGAAGGTGTCCACAGGGCCTCCTCGTCGAGTCCGTGTGATCGTCGCGGGGCCCACGGGCCGGGTCAAGGGCCGTCGACGGCGCTACGACCGGTTCCACGCCCCCAGTACCAGCAGCGTCTTCGTGCCCGCGATCGGGCCGGCGCTGCGCAGCCGGTCGATCACCTGCTGCAGGTGTGGCACGTCGCGCACCCGGACCTGGACGAGCGCGTCGGGATCGCCCGCGATCGTGTAGACGGCCTGGACCTCGGGCACCGTGGTGGCCGTGGCGACGATGTCCGCCACCCCCGTCGTGCCCGCGTAGCGCAGCTCGGTGAACGCCTCCACGCCCCAGCCGAGCTTCGCGTGGTCGACCTGCGCGGTGAACCCGGTGATCACCCCGGTCTCCTGCAGCCGGTCCACCCGCCGCTTCACCGCCGCGACCGACAGCCCGACCACCCCCGCCATGTCCGAGTAGGTCCGCCGCCCGTCCTCCTGGAGGAGGGCGAGCAGCCGGTGGTCGAGCTCGTCGACGTCCGCCATGGTGACCCCTTCGCGCAAGATTGCTCAGCGCAGACGAGCGTAGTCGAGACATCTTTGCGTCGTCGAGCCTTCTTGCGGCGACTTGCTTGCGCGGCTCCTCGTCGGTCCGTTGGACTGTGAGCGCCTGTGAGCACCCCCACCACACCGGAGGCCACGTTGACCGTCCCCACGACCGTGACCCTCGACGACCGCTACGCCGCCGACCGCGGCCGCGCACTCCTCACCGGCATCCAGGCACTGGTCAGGCTGACCCTGGAGCAGCGCAGGCTCGACGACGAGCGCGGCCTCGACACCCGTGTGTTCGTCTCCGGCTACCAGGGCTCCCCGCTGGGCGGGTTCGACGCGGAACTGGTGCGCTCCAAGCGGTTCCTCGACCCCGCGGGCGTGGTGTTCTCCCCGGGCGTCAACGAGGAGCTGGCGGCCACCGCCGTCGCCGGGACCCAGCTGCTGGACCGGCTGCCCGGGCGTCGGCACCAAGGGGTCGTGGGCTTCTGGTTCGGCAAGAACCCCGGCCTCGACCGCGCCGCGGACGCCATCCGGCACGGCTCGCTCGCGGGCACCGCGACCCTCGGCGGGGCCGTCGCGATCATCGGCGACGACCCGGCCTCCAAGTCCTCCACCGTGCCCAGCTCGTGCGAGCCGATGGCCCAGAGCCTGGCGATGCCGCTGCTCGCCCCGGGCACCGTGGACGAGATCATCGGGCTGGGGCTGCACGCGGTCGCCCTGTCCCGGGCGTCGGGCCTGTGGACCGGGCTGAAGATCGTGGCGGACAACGCCGACGCCTCGGCCACCGTGGACGTGAGCGGTCTGCGGCTCGGCATCCCCATGCCGCCCGCGCAGCCGCGGCCCGCGGCGGGCGCGCTCGTGGGCCCCGCGGCGCTCGACGCCGAGCACGACATGCTCACCCGACGCCTGGACCTCGCCCGCGCCTACGCCCGTGAGACCGGCCTCAACCGGGCGGTGTTCTCCGCGGCCCGGGCCCGGCTCGGCATCCTGGCCGGCGGCACCGGCTTCGCGATCCTCCGGCGCGCGCTCGACGACCTCGGCGTCGACGAGGCCGCCGCCGAGCACCTCGGCCTGCGGCTGATCCGGCTCGACATGCCCTTCCCACTCGACGACGACGAGCTCGTCCGGCTCACCGCGGGCCTCGAGGAGGTGCTCGTGGTCGAGGACAAGGTGCCGTTCCTGGAGGGCCACCTCAAGCAGGCGCTGTACCGGGTGGCGGACGCCCCGCTCGTCGTCGGGCGGCGG
>NZ_JACBXB010000339.1 GCF_013870575.1 Pseudonocardia pini | reverse complement strand
TGAACTTCCGCGGTGCGACCGCGAAGCCGTACCGCGATCTGCTGCACCGAGCAGGCCACCGCCCCCACCTCGATCGAGCAGACCTGCGGGTCCCCGGAGGTCTGCTCGATCGAGGTGGGGGCGGTGGCCTGCTCGGCGGGGGCCTCCCCGGACTCCTCGGGCCGCGAGTCCGCCTCGGAGCCGGCGGGCCCGGTCGGTCCCGTCGGCTCGGTGGGCTCCACGGAGGGGGCGAAGAGGGCGTCGCCGCGAGGACTGTCGGTGCGCCGGGCCCGTGCAGGGTCCTGGGAGGCGTCGGTGGCCGTGGTGGCCCCCGATCCCTCCGTGCGCCGCTCGTCCACCTCGCCGGGCGAGTGCTGCCGCTCGGGCATGTAGCCGTGTTCCTTCCCCACCGAGTGCGCCGTCCCCCCGGACGGTCTACAGGTACAAGCCGGTCCCGTGCTCGGTCCCCGTCGTGGCGACGGCGTGCAGGTCCCGTTCCCGCATCACGAGGTAGGTCGAACCCTGCACCTCGACCTCGTACTGGTCGTCGGGCGCGAACAGGACCCGGTCCCCCGCCTTGACGCTGCGGACGTGCTGGCCGATCCCGAAGACCTCGCCCCAGACCAACCGCTTCGCCACCTGGGCGGTGGCCGGGATGACGATCCCGGACGAGCTGCGCCGCTCGCCACCGTCCTCGACGATCTTGATCATGATGCGGTCGTGCAGCATCTGGATCTCGAACTTCGGGTCCGGCACCGGGGTGATGCTACGGGCAGCGCGTCGTGGGTCACCCGCCGGTGCCACCGCCGGACCTGGGGCAAGAGAAGGCCCCGCGGAGCTGCCAGGTCGGGGGTCCGACAGCGCCGCGGGGCTACACCAGGATTCGCCGGTCCCGCCCCCGGCGTTACGCACCTCGACCGGATCGTCGCGGTTCACCCGTTCGGACCACTAAGTGGAGGCCAACAGGTAGCGCCCGAAATGCGGGACGGTGAACGCGATCTGCCCCCTCTGCGCGGAGTAGACCAGCCCTTTCTTCAGCAGACTGTCCCGCGCGGGGGACAGCGAGGAGGGCTTGCGGCCGAGGTGCTGGGCCAGCGAGGACGTGACGACCGGGTCGTCCGTCCCCTCGGCGATCTCGGCCATCGCCCGGAGGTACTCCCGCTCGGCCGGCGTCGCGCGCTCGTAGCGCGAGCCGAAGAACCCCACGGCGAGCTCCGTCTCCGCCTCGGGCGCCGCGAGCGCGACGTCCTCGCCGCGGATCGGGTTCGTGGGCGCCGCATCCCAGGAGGCCTTCCCGTAGGCCTGGACGAAGTAGGGATAGCCGCCGGAACGCTCGTACAACAGCTCGAGCGCGTCCTCGGCGAACCCCGCCTCCTCGCGCTCGGCGGGCGCGAGCAGGGCGAAGTCCGCGTCCTTGCGGTCCAGCTTGTCGATCCGGGAGTACTTGAACAGCCGCTCCGAGTAGGACTTCGACGCCGACAGCACCGCCGGCAGGTGCGGCAGGCCCGCCCCGACCACCACCAGCGGCATCCGCGACTGCGACAGCTCGTGGCAGGCGGCGCAGAGGGCGGAGACGTCGTCCGGGCGGAGGTCCTGCATCTCGTCGATGAGGATCGCGATGCCCGTCGAGACCTCGCTCGCCAGCTCCGCGACCTCGGTGAACAGCTCGACGAGGTCGATCTCGATGTCCCCGGAGTCCGCGCGCCCGTTCCGCACCGGCACGTCGATCCCGGGCTGCCAGCGCTCCCGCATCCGGGCGCCGTCGGGGGAGGCGCGCAGCGCGAACGCCTTGAGCACGCCGAGGACCTCGTCGACACGCTCCTGCCGCGGGTGCTGCACGGCCAGGTCCCGGATCGCGCGGTGCAGGGCCGCGGAGAGCGGTCGGCGCAGGTCGGCGTCCGGGCGCGCCTCGATCTTCCCGGACCCCCACCCGGCCCGGACGGCCATCGACCGCAGCTCGCCGAGCATCACCGTCTTCCCGACGCCGCGCAGCCCGGTCAGCACCAGGCTCCGCTCGGGGCGACCCCGGGCGACCCGTTCCAGCACGATCTCGAAGGCGTCGATCTCGCGGTCCCGTCCCGCGAGCTCGGGCGGCCGTTGACCGGCGCCGGGGGCGAACGGGTTGCGCACCGGATCCATGCCTCAGACGGTATCGGCGAGTCTCGCCGAAACCGTAGACCTCGCTATCGAGCCCTAGGGCGTGTCGCGGTCGACCGTGATCGCCGTCCGCCACCCATCGAGGCCGTATGCGGCGCCGTCGGGTCGGGATCGGCGATCATCGGGCCGTCTCGGGGAGACGCGAGAGTCGGCTAGAGACCGCTACGCGCGGCGGAGTGCCGCGTCGGCCGCGCAGTAGAGGCCGAAGGCGCCGAAGCCCAGCGCCACGACCACGAGCAGCGAGGTCCCGAGCGGGGTGTCGCCGAGGGCGCGCAGGGCGGCGTCGAGCCCACCGGCCCGTTCCGCGTCGGACAGCACGGCGGCGGTCACCACCAGCACCCCGACGACGGCGAGCGCGGCCGCCCTGGCCAGGTGCCCCACCGCCCCGACCAGCTCGATCACCCTGCGCACGGGCACCGGCACGCGGCGCACGTCGAGGTCGCCCATGAACGTCCGGCGCACGCCGGTGTAGGTCATCGTCACCGCGACGACGCCGATCGCCAGCCCGCCGACCAGCACCAGCAGCCTGCCCATGGGCAGCATCAGGACGTCCGCGACCAGGGTCCGTGTGCCCTCGTCCCCCGAGCGCTGCCCCGAGACCAGGAACAGCACGGTGATCACGGCGAGGCCGAGCATCGCGAGCGCCTTGGACACCGCACCGACCCGCTTGCGCACCCGTTCGCCGCCGGAGACCCAGCGGAAGCCGAGCCACGCCGCCGTCAGCTGCCAGACCGCGAACGCCACCAGCCCCGCGGCGATCACCACCAGCCCGACGGCCCCGGCGCCGGTCGCGGCGATCTCCGCGACCGCGCCCTGGGCGTCGGCGGGCCCCTCCGGCAGGCCCAGGGCGATGCGCACCGCCAGCCAGGCGACGACGAGGTGCACCAGCCCGTAGGCCAGCAGCCCGATCCGGCCGAGCAGGTCGATCGAGCGACCCGGGGCGTCGGAGCGACCCTCCCGGACGGACCGCCGGAGGCGCCGCAGCAGCGTGGGCACGGCCGTACCGTAACGATCGGGATCCATAGCCCTGTCTCGGGGAGATCCGATACTCCGTGATACGCCCCGATCTGGAAGTCTCGGGTGGGTGAGTGAGATCGTGACCGAGGGCAGTGGTTGGGTCGAGCAGACGGCCGACCGCGCCGAGCTCGGCGTGGTGTTCGAGGCGCGTGGCCGCAAGCGGGCCGCGGCCGTGGAGGCGCTGGGAGCACTGGTCGCCGGGGCCGAGAAGGGCCTCGGCCTGCCGGGGGTGACGGTGCTGTCCCGGCGGCTCACCGTCCACACCGAGTACCGGTCGAACAAGCCCTCCGGCTGCCGCGCCGCGGAGCACCTGCAGGTGCGGGTGGCTGACCTGGCCGTGCTCGAGGAGGCGATGTCGCTGCTCCTCGGGGCGGAGCCCGCCTCCTTCCACGGGCCCACGTGGTCGCTCGCCGAGCCCGAGCTGGTGTTCGCGCAGGCCCAGCAGAAGGCGGTGGCGGACGCCCGGCGCCGAGCCGAGGGCTACGCCGAGGCGCTCGGCGGCAGCCTGGGCGGACTGGTCCGGCTGAGCGAGGCCGCCGAGCACGGCCCTGCGCCGATGATGGCGATGCGGGCGCGCGGGATGGCGGAGGGCGGTCCGGACGTCAGCGACCTGAGCCTCGATCCCGAACCCGTGCGGGTCTCGGCGCGATGCACGACCACCTGGACGCTGATCTCGGACTGATATCGGCCGTTCGCAGTCGCAATTCTCGTTCTGAAGAGTGAATTGCTGCGTCCGAGTAGCGCTATTCCCGCGCGCACCCCGACACTCGTTTGGAGTAGTCGCTGACTGCGAACGGGGAGGACACTGTGAGTTCTCGAGTGGGACGGCACCGCCTGACGCGACGCAGCAGGCAGGAGCTGCGGATGCGGCCGGGACAGCGCAGGCGGGGCATCCGGGCGACCGCCCGAGCCCTGCTGTCCGTGGCCACCGGGCTGCTGCTGACCGGCGGCGGCGCCGCGATCCTGCACAACTCCGACGGCGCACCGGTCACCGTCGCGTTCACGACCGAGGACTGAGCGCCTACCGCTCCTCGACGACGGTCCCCTCGATCACCATCGGGGCACCCGTCCGACGCGGGGTGGTGGGCTCCGACTCGACCACCTCGGCGTCGACGATCGGGCCCTCGCTGCGGATCCGCGCGGTGCGCAGGCCCGGGTTCTGCCGCTCGGCCGAGTTCACGAGCCGCCTGCGCACCAGGCCGCGCGTGGGCGGCAGCAGCAGGAGCAGCCCCAGCACGTCCGTGACCAGGCCCGGGACGAACAGCAGCAGGCCACCGGCGGCGACCAACATCCCGTCCGTGACCTCCGACGTGGCGACCCGACGGCTGCGTGCCGCCTCCGCCACCGCCTGCGCCGCCCGGATGCCCTCGCGCCGCGCGAGCATCCCGCCCAGCACGGAGCCCGCGAGCAGCACCAGGAGCGTGGGCAGGAACCCGATCCACGACCCCAGTGCGATCACGGCGACGATCTCGACCACCAGGTAGAGCAGCACGAACGGCATACCCCTCCAACGCGCGAGGACTCCGAAATGCTCCCGTCCGGACTTCTCGTTTCCCCGAACGGCACTGTCGTGCGGACCTACCGCGCGAACGGCACTCTCGTGCAATGGATTCCGCTCGCGTTCACCACAGCATCGCCGTCGCCGGATCCTCGAGCAGGGCGCCGACGTCGGCCAGGAACCGGGAGCCCTGCTCGCCGTCGACCAGGCGGTGGTCGAAGGACAGGGCCAGCCGGCAGACCGTCCGGACCGCGAGCTGTCCGTCCACCACCCACGGCGCCTGCTTGATCGACCCGACCGCGAGGATCGCGGCCTCGCCGGGGTTGAGGATCGGCGTACCCGTGTCCACGCCGAACACCCCCACGTTGGTGATCGTGATCGTGCCGCCCACCATGTCCGCCGGGCTCGTCCTGCCCGCGCGCGCCGTCGCGGTCAGCTCGCCGAGCGCGACGGCGAGGCCGTGCAGGTCGAGGGTGTCGGCGTCTCGCACCTTCGGCACGACGAGCCCCCGCGGGGTCGCCGCGGCGATCCCGAGCTGCACCCGGTCGTAGTAGACGATCTCACCCGCCTGCTCGTCCCAGCTCGCGTTGACGGCCGGGGTGCGGCGGGCGGCCAGGCAGACCGCCTTGGCGACGAAGGCCAGCGGGGTGAGCTTGACGTCCGCGAACGCCCTGCTCGTGCGCAGCCGGTCCCGCAGCGCCATCGTCTCGGTGACGTCCACCGCCAGGAACTCGGTCACGTGCGGGGCGGTGAAGGCGGACTGCACCATCGCCGCGGCCGTGGCCTTGCGGACGCCGCGGATCGGCTCCCGCCGCACCCCGCCGGTCGTACCCCCGGTGGTCGCCGTGCCCACCGCGGCCGCCGGCTCGGCAGGTTCGGGGGCGACGGGCTCCACGGCGGGTGCGGGCGCCGCGGCGTGCACGTCCTCCCGGGTGATCACCCCGCCGGGCCCGGAGCCGGTCAGGGCCCACAGGTCCACCCCGAGGTCCTTCGCGAGCTTGCGCACCGGCGGCTTCGCGAGCGGCACCAGCGACCCGCGGTGATCACCGTTCGGGAGCGCGGAACCGCCAACGAGAAGCTCCATTTCGTGTGCCGCGACCAGGTGCTGCGCGTCGACAACGCCGACAC
>NZ_JACBXB010000338.1 GCF_013870575.1 Pseudonocardia pini | reverse complement strand
GCAGGCCGCGGAGCAGGTCGACGATCGCGAGCAGCTCGACGGGCCCCGTGCCCCATGTCCCCGCACCCAGCTCCCACGGGTTCGGACCGCGGTGGACGTACTCGGCGGTCAGCGTGCCGAGGGCCTGGTGCACGCCGCGGACGGGGTCGCTGCGGGAGGCGCCGATCCGGTCGGCGAGCCCGGTCAGGCCCTGGTCGAACAGAGCGGCGACCTGGCCGGTGGTGGCGGCTCGACCCAGCGCCCACAGCACCTCCTCGGTCTCGTCCACAGTGGTGCCGACACCGCGGTCGGTGCCGAGGGCGGTGAGCGCCAGCTCGGCGACGAGCAGGAGGGTCGTGGCCGCGAGGCGTCGCCCGGTCGTGTCGTGGAGCGCCGCGGCGGGATCGTCGGCGACCTCGGCGAGCGGCGACACCGTCGCGAGCTCGGCGGTCGCCACGGGGAGCAGCTCGGCGAGACCGGAGCCGGTCCCGAGGGACCCGACGACCCGCTCGTCCAACCAGGCGTGTCCCGCGACCTGCACGACGGCCCCGGGCGCGGGTTCCACCCTGACCCGGCGCAGTGCCGCCCCGACCGCCTGCGCGAGGTCCGCAGCCGGACCCGCCGTCGTCGAGAGGGCGGTCAGCGGCCCGGCCAGGTGGTCGCCGAGCAGGGCGCGGGAGTGCCGGGGGACGCCGGACACGCTTCCTCCTCTCGACCGGTGGTGTCGGCGCAGTGTGCAGGTCCGACTACTTACAGTCAACCGTGACCGTTTGTCACTCATGCCGCTGACCTGCGCGAACGGGCGGCCATCGATCGTTCGGGGGAGGGATCCACCCCGCACGAGCGATGCCCCGTGGGCGGGCCCGGCCGGAGGATCACCACCGTCGGCAGTCGTGTGCGAAGGAGAGCCCGTGTTCCCAGGAGTCCATGCGAAGACGCACCCGGACAAGGCCGCGATCATCGAGGCCGAGACCGGCCGGGTCGTCACCTACGCCGAGCTCGACGAGCGCTCGTTGCGGCTCGCCCACGTGTTCGCCGAGGCGGGCCTGCGACCCGGTGACCATGTGGCGTTCCTGGCCGAGAACGCGGCGGAGGTCTTCGAGGTCTACTGGGCCGCGCTGCGGTCGGGGCTCTACGTCACGGGGATCAACCATCACCTGGCCCCGGCCGAGGTGTCCTACATCGTCGACGACTGCGGTGCGCGCGCACTGGTCGTGGGCGCCTCGAAGGGCGCGCTCGCGGTCGACGTGGTCGACGGGACCCCCCGGGTCGAGCTCCGCCTCGCGTTCGGCGGCGAGGTCCCCGGACACGGGTCCTACGAGGACGCACTCGCCGCGGCGTCGGCCGAGCCGCTCGCCGACCAGCCGCGTGGCGCGGACATGCTGTACTCGTCCGGCACGACGGGCAGGCCCAAGGGGATCAAGCCCGTGCTCCCGGACCGCCAGGTCGACGAGCCCGGCGACATGTACACCGCGGTCTTCGGCCCGATGTACGGCTTCGGTGAGGACACCGTCTACTACTCGCCCGCCCCGACCTACCACGCGGCGCCGCTGCGCTTCGGCGGGATCGTGCAGGCGCTCGGCGGCACGTACGTGATGGCGCAGCGGTTCGACGCCGTCGCCGCGCTCGAGGCGATCCAGCGCCACCGGGTCACCCACAGCCAGTGGGTGCCGACGATGTTCGTCCGGATGCTGAAGCTCCCGGAGGAGGTCCGGACCGGCTACGACGTGTCGTCGCTGCGGGTCGCGGTGCACGCCGCCGCGCCCTGCCCGGTCGACGTGAAGCAGCAGATGATCGACTGGTGGGGCCCGATCCTGCAGGAGTACTACTCCTCGACCGAGGGCAACGGCGTCACGCTGATCGACTCCGCGCAGTGGCTGTGCAAGCCGGGCTCGGTGGGCCGGGCCGGGCTCGGCGTCATCCACATCTGCGACGACGAGGCGGGCGGCCGCGAGCTTCCCGTCGGCGAGGTCGGCACCGTCTACTTCGAACGCGACACCGTGCCGTTCGAGTACCACAACGACCCGGAGAAGACCCGCGCCGGACAGCACCCCGACCACGAGAACTGGTCCACCACCGGAGACGTCGGGTACGTCGACGACGAGGGCTACCTCTATCTGACCGACCGCAAGGCCTTCATGATCATCTCCGGCGGGGTGAACATCTACCCGCAGGAGGTCGAGGACTGCCTGACCCTGCACCCCAAGGTGTTCGACGTCGCGGTGATCGGCATCCCGGACGCGGAGATGGGCGAGCAGGTCAAGGCCGTCGTGCAGCCCGCCCGCGGCGTCGAGGCCGGTCCGGAGCTGAAGGCGGAGCTGCTGGAGTTCGTCCGTGCCCGGATCGCCCGCTACAAGGCCCCGCGCAGCATCGACTTCACCGAGACCCTGCCGCGCAGCGCCACCGGCAAGCTCGTCAAGCACCTGATCAAGGAGCAGTACCAGCCCGTCCCGTAGGTCCGGCCCCCCAAGGGAGCACGGAACCACCCCCGGGGAGCGATGTCCCGCACCCGGGCCGCCCGAGAAGATCTGTCCATACCGGACCCCTCTCTCGACAGGAGATGACCATGGCCTTCTTCGCCGACACCAACGAGGTCGACAAGTACATCGGTGGCGTGTTCCGCGCCGCGGCCGAGCACCCGGAGTCGGGCCCCAAGTTCCGCGCGGCCGGCATCAACCTGCGCGTGCTCTACACCGACCCGGACTGCGAGATGTGGATCCTCATGCGCGAGCCCGCCATGGAGGTCACCATCGGCCCGTCGGACGAGACCGCCGACATCACGCTGATGATGCGCAGCGACACCGGCGACAAGTACTGGCGCGGTGAGTACAACCTGGCCGTCGGCCTGGCCAAGGGCGAGGTCAAGGCCAAGGGCCCGGTCAACAAGATCCTGAAGCTGGTCCCGCTGACCAAGCCGCTGTTCCCGATGTACCGCGACCTGGTGGCCGACAAGGACGCGGCCCAGGCCTGATCCGGCTGCGCGAGAAGGAGAACCCCCCATGGCGACGATGAAGGCTGTCGTCCTCCGCAAGCCCTTCGAGGTGGTCGTCGACGAGGTCGAGCGGCCCACCATCACCGACCCCGCCGACGTGCTGATGCGGGTCGACCTCACCGCGATCTGCGGCACCGACCTGCACCCCTACGACGGTCGCATCGAGCTCGAGGAGGACGTCGTCCTCGGGCACGAGTTCGTGGGCACCGTCGTCGAGGTCGGCAGCGCGGTCAACCTGGTCAGCGAGGGCGACCGCGCGGTCGCCTCCTGCGTCGTCAGCTGCGGGCACTGCCGCAACTGCCGCCGCGAGCGGCCCGGGCAGTGTGCGGGCACCCGGATCTTCGGTCTGGGCCTCACGTTCGGCAGCCTCTCCGGCGGCCAGGCCGAGTATGTGGTCGTCCCGAACGCCGACCTCACGCTGCGCAAGCTGCCCACGGAGGGCGCGGGCACCGACGAGGACAAGCTGTTCGTCGGCGACATCATGGCGACCGGCTACGAGGCCGTGCGCAAGGCGATCCGGCCGGGCGACAGCGTCGCCGTGGTCGGGGCGGGCCCGGTCGGGCTGTGCGCCGCGATGTCGGCGAACGTCCTCGGTGCGAGCCGGGTCATGGTCGTCGACAAGGTCGCGGCCCGGCTCAAGGAGGCCGAGGCGATCGGTGCGGTCGCGATCGACGCCTCGGCGAGCGACCCGGCGTCGGCGGTGCAGGACCTGACCGACTGGCGCGGTGCGGACGTGGTGATCGACGCCGTCGGGCACCCGTCGGCGCTGCTCTCGGCCTGCTCGTTGGTGGCGTCGGGCGGGGCGATCTCGATCCCCGGGGTGTACATGGAGGACAGCATCGAGCTGCCCTTCGGCGACCTCTACCTCAAGGGCGTCACGATCCACCAGGGCGTCGCGAACATCATCAACTACATGGACGAGACCCTCGCGCTGATCGCTGCGGGCAAGCTCGACCCGAGCCGGTTCATCTCGCACCGGATGCCGATGTCCGAGGCCACCGAGGCCTACCGGATGTTCTTCGAGCGCGAGGCCACCAAGATCGTCCTGGACCCGACCCGATGACGGCGACGACGGTGCGGCACTTCCCGATGCTGGTCGGCGGGGAGCAGGTCGACGGCGAGAACCTGCTGGAGATCCGCGACCCGCAGAACGGTGAGCTGATGGCCACCGCCGCGGCGGGCGGGGCGAAGGAGATCGACGCCGCGGTCGACGCGGCCAAGACCTCGTTCGCCGCGGGCGAGTGGTCCCGGGCGACGCCCGCGCACCGCGCGCAGGTGCTCAACGCGGTCGCCGACAAGCTCGGCGAGCAGCTCGACGAGCTCGTCGAGCTGGAGATCATGGCCAACGGGGCCACGATCCGGCAGGCCACCGGCTTCCACGTCGGCTACGCGGCTCCGCACCTCGCCTTCTTCGCCGATCTCGCCGCGAAGTACGAGTTCGAGACGCCCATGCCGCGGGCCACGTTCCCGGTGTTGGGGCAGAGCACGATGCGGCGCGAGCCGATCGGGGTCTGCGGCGCCATCGCGCCGTGGAACTTCCCGCTGCTCCTGGCCCTGTGGAAGTTCGCGCCCGCGCTCGCCGTGGGCAACTCCGTGGTGGTCAAGCCGGACGAGAAGACCCCGCTCACCACGCTGGAGTTCGGCCGGATCGCCGAGGAGTGCGGGCTGCCGAAGGGCGTGTTCAACGTCGTCCCGGGGCCCGGCCCCGAGGCGGGCGCGCGCCTGGCGTCCCACCCGGACGTCGGCAAGATCGGGTTCACCGGGTCCACGGACATCGGCCGCGAGGTCATGCGGCTGGCCGCGGGCACCGTGAAGTCGGTGACCCTGGAGCTGGGCGGCAAGTCGCCCGCGCTCGTCCTGGAGGACGCGGACATCGACCTCGCGGTCGACGGCGTGCTCTACGGCTGCATGCTCTACTCCGGACAGATCTGCGAGTCGATGACCCGGCTGCTGCTGCCGGAGTCGATCCACGACGAGTTCGTGGAGCGGCTGGTCGCGCGGGCGAGCACGATCCAGCTCGGCGACACCCGCGACTGGGAGACCGACATGGGTCCCGTGGTCTCGGCGAAGCAGCACGAGCGGATCCTCGGCTACATCGCCTCCGGCAAGGACGAGGGCGCCACGCTGGCCCTCGGTGGCGGCGTGCCGAAGGGCGAGCAGTTCGAGCGCGGGTACTGGATCGAGCCGACGATCTTCACCGGGGTCCGCAACGACATGCGGATCGCCCGCGAGGAGATCTTCGGGCCGGTGCTGTCGGTCATCTCCTACGGCAGCGAGCGCGAGGGGATCGAGCTGGCGAACGACACCCCGTACGGCCTCGCGTCGTCGGTGTGGAGCAGCGACAACTCCCACGCGCTCGAGGTGGCGGAGAAGATCCAGGCGGGCTCGGTGTGGATCAACGACTCCCACCAGATCAACTGTGAGGTGCCGTTCGGTGGGTACAAGCAGTCGGGCGTGGGCCGCGAGCTGGGCCCACACGCGTTGGACCCGTACACCGAGGTGAAGAACGTGCACCTCGACCTGTCCGGTCGCCGCGACGCTCGTCCCTACGACGTCCTGCTCAGCCACGCGGACGACTAGCAGGAGCCCGTGACCACGGCGATCGACCACCGGCTGCTGGAGCTCCTCCGGCGGGCGGCAGACGGTACCCCGCCCGAGGGCTCCCCGGGCGGGGTGCAGGTCCTGTCCCGGCCCCTCGGCGGTCCGTCCGCGGTCCTCGTCCTGGAGGGCCGCGGCGTGGTCGCGGCGGACGTCGCGCCCGGCTGGGTGCTCGACCACCTCCCGCCGGGTTTCGACGGGCCGGACGAG
>NZ_JACBXB010000337.1 GCF_013870575.1 Pseudonocardia pini | reverse complement strand
CAGCCCGTTGAGCAGCCGCCAGACGCGTTCGGCCAGCGCCATCTCGGCCGCGCCGTAGACCTGCGGCTTGCCGACGACCAACGTCCGCGGCGCCGGGCCGGGGCCGATCGGGAAGGCCAGCTGCTGCCCGGTCCCGCAGTTGCGGAGCAACGCGGCTCCGTCGCCGAACAACCGCATGTCCACGAGGGCCGCCGGCACGTCGGCGGTCTGCATCAGGCGGACGTCCCCGGTCCCCATGTAGTACTGGACGATCGGGTGTGTCTGGGTCCGCGTCAGCCCCCACGCCATCAGGTCCGCGCGGTACCCCTCCAGGCTCGCGTCGAGCGGGAGGACCCGACCCTGCACCGTTCCGTCCGGCTGGAAGTCGTTGACCGCGACAGCGCGGCTCTCGAACGTCGCCCGCAGCATCGCGCACACCCGTTCCACAGGCAGCTCCGTCAACGGCTCCCGCATCAGCTCCGCGACGAAATCGAGCCAGTCCCCGTCGTCCCGACCTGCCATGGTGTCCTCGTCCCCCTGTCGTCGACACCGCGTGTGGTGGTTCTGCAAGAGGGAGTCGGTCGTTAACCCTTCACATACATCACGAGCGGAATGCGCCCGTGCGGAGGAAGATCAGTAGGGCGACACTCCCTCGGAGGGTGTAATCCCGCTCATCAGCGCGAGCGGTTAGGCGACCCTCAGTAGCAGGATGGGACCATGAGCGACGACGCAGCGTTCCGCATCGAGCACGACACCATGGGCGAGGTCCGCGTCCCCGTCGAGGCGCTGTACCGCGCCCAGACCCAGCGGGCCGTGGAGAACTTCCCCATCTCGGGGCGGGGCCTGGAGCGGGCGCAGATCCGGGCGCTGGGTCTGGTCAAGGGCGCGGCGGCGCGGGTCAACGGCCGCATCGGGGTGCTGGACGAGAAGCTCGCGGCCGCGATCGCCGAGGCGGCGGACGAGGTCGCCGCCGGTGACCACGACGAGCACTTCCCCGTCGACGTCTTCCAGACCGGCTCCGGCACCTCGTCGAACATGAACGCCAACGAGGTCATCGCGACCCTGGCCACCCGGGCGTCGGGCTCGGACGTCCACCCGAACGACCACGTCAACGCCTCGCAGTCCAGCAACGACGTCTTCCCGACGACGATCCACGTGGCCGCGGTCGAGGCCCTCGCCACGGACGTCGTGCCTGCTCTGCAGCACCTCGCGCAGACCCTGCGCACGCGCGCGGCGGACTGGGCGGACGTCGTGAAGGCGGGGCGGACGCACCTGATGGACGCCGTGCCGATCACGCTGGGCCAGGAGGCAGGCGGCTGGGCGAGCCAGACCGAGTACGGGATCGCCCGGGTCGAGGACGTGCTGCCGCGGCTCGGTCAGCTCCCGATCGGCGGGACCGCCGTGGGCACCGGGCTGAACGCCCCGGAGGGCTTCGGGTCGGGCGTCGTGGAGGAGCTGCGCACCGCGACGGGGCTCGGCGCGCTCAGCGAGGCCCCGGACCACATCGAGGCCCAGGGCTCGCGGGACGGGCTGGTGGAGGCCTCGGGGGCGCTGCGGACCGTCGCGGTGTCGCTCTACAAGATCGCGAACGACCTGCGTTGGCTCTCGTCGGGGCCCCGCACCGGGCTCGCCGAGGTCCGCCTGCCCGACCTGCAGCCCGGCTCGTCGATCATGCCCGGCAAGGTCAACCCGGTGATCTGCGAGGCGACGATGATGGTCGCGGCGCAGGTCATCGGCAACGACGCGACCGTCGCCTTCTCCGGCACCCAGGGCAACCTCGAGCTCAACGTGATGATGCCGGTCATGGCCCGCAACGTGCTGGAGTCCGCCCGCTTGTTGGCGAACGCCGCGCGGCTGCTGGCGGACAAGGTGATCGCGGGGGCGGAGGCGGACCTGGACCGCACCCGGGAGTACGCCGAGTCGTCCCCGAGCATCGTCACGCCGCTCAACAAGTACATCGGCTACGAGGAGGCGGCCTCGGTCGCGAAGCAGTCGCTGAAGGAGCGCCGCACGATCCGCGAGGTGGTGGTGGAGCGCGGTCACGTGGAGGACGGGAAGCTCACCGAGCAGCAGCTGGACGAGGCTCTGGACGTGCTGCGGATGGCGCGGGGCGGGCGCTAGCCAGCGCGAGCGCACGTTTCGTGCTCTCAGCGCGGTCGGGGCAGCGCTGAGAGCACGCAACCAGCGATCTTGCCGCGCTGAGAGCACGAAACGTGCGATCTTGGGCGGCGCGATCAGGCCGGCGGCGCTCACCCCGGTGCGCTCACACCAATCCCAGCGCCTGCGCCCGCAGCACGGCGGAGAGTCGGTCGGTGACGCCCAGCTTCAGGTAGCAGCGCTCCAGGTGCTTCTGGACGGTGCGGGGCGAGATCCCCAGGCGGCGGGCGATCGTGCCCGCGGTGAGGCCCTGCGCGAGCAGCCCGAGCACGGCCTGCTCGCGTGGGGTCAACGGGATCTCCGCCGCCGAGACGCCCTGTCCCCCGGTCACCGCGGCGAGCGCGGAGACCTGCTTCTCCAGCCCGGACAGCAGCCGCCACAGCCGCTCGGCGAAGGCCAGCTCGCCGGGGCCCCAGGGGTCCTGTCTGCCGAGCACGAACGAGCGGCTCATCGCGGCGGTCGCGCGCAGGGGCAGGGCGAGCTGCTGGGCCGCCGAGCAGTCGTTCGCGAGGGCCCGGCCGCCGTCGGCGGTCCAGCGGTCCTGGAACGTGTCGGGGACGTCCGCGACCTGCCGCGGGGTCCACAGGCCCGTGGCGAGGTAGAACCGCAGCAGCGGGTGTTCCCGGTCCGCCCGGTGCACGCTCCACTGCGCGAGGTCCGGGGCCAGCGCGCCCAGCCCGCCGTCCCACCAGCGGTGGCGCAGCGACTCCGGCTCGACCTCGCTGAAGGTCACCCCGGCCGTCTCGAACGTGGTCATCAACATGGGGCCGATCCGGTCGACGGGCATGTCGACGAGCGGCTCGGCGAACAGGGTGGCCACGAGCTCCAGCCACTCCCGCTCCGTCCGCGTCACTCCCATGTCGGACGGAGCCGCACCGCCGCCCTGGTGATACGTGCCGACCTGCGACGATGCGTCAGACCTCCGTCGATCGGGCGAATCTCGTGCCCCACTCCCGGACGCGCTCGGCGAGCTCGGGCGGCGACCGCACCTCGAAGTCCGCGCCGCACGTGCCGAGCGCGAAGACCGGCCAGTCCAGGTCGTCCCCGGACATCCGCAGCACGCAGCGCTCCGGGCCGTCGGGTTCGATCACCGCCCACCGGTCCAGGTGCGCCAACCGTTCGGCGGGCGCGGCGATCAGGACCTCCACCTCGTAGGTCGCAGGCCTGCCCCGGATGCCCTGCTTCACGAAGTCCGCCGCGTCGACCGTCGGCAGCTCCCGCGGCCGGAAGCGGGCGCCGGTGCGGCGCGGCTCGGTGAGCCGGTCGAGCCGGAAGGTCCGCCAGTCGTGGCGGTCCAGGTCGTAGGCGACCAGGTACCAGCGCCGCCCCAGCGGCACCAGCCGGTGCGGCTCGACGTGTCGGTCCGTCGCCTCGGCGGCCCGCGCGGTGTAGCCGAACTCCAGCCGCTCGGTGTCCCGGCAGGCCTGCGCGACGACGATCAACGCCTCCGGGTCCAACGGCTCGTCCCGCCGCCCACCCCAGGTCGTGGCCACGGTGACCCCGCGCAGTGCGTCCACCCGCCTGCGCAGCCGCGGCGGCATGACCTGCACGACCTTGGTCAACGCCCGCAGCGCGGGTTCCTCGATCCCCGCCACCGCGCCCTGCGTCGCCGCCTGCATCCCGACGGCGAGTGCCACGGCCTCCTCGTCGTCCACCACCAGCGGGGGCAGGGCGGCGCCCGCGGCGAGCTGGTAGCCGCCGTCGACCCCGCGGTGGGCGTTGACCGGGTAGCCGAGCTCGCGGAGCCGGTCGATGTCTCGCCGCAGCGTGCGCGGCGAGACCTCGAGCCGCCCGGCGAGCTCCTGCCCCGGCCAGTAGCGGTGGGTCTGGAGCAGCGACAGCAGCCGCAGCGTGCGGGAGCTGGTGGAGGCCATGGCCCCAGTATCGCCGCATTGCGGTCAGTTGCCGGCCTGAAGCACGCGCCCTGTCGGGCGGTCGGGGGACAGCGGAACCCCCCGGCCGACGGCCCGGTCGACCGACGGTGCGAGCGCCCGGACGCACGGACCCTTCCAGGCATCGGGGACATCCCCCGGGTCACGAGAAGGGACGATCCGATCACCACCGCCAGCCCCACGACCGGCCACGACACCGCCGTCCGGAGCCTCGTCCACGTCCGCGAGCTCGGCCCCGACGAGGGCGACGTCGTCGACGCGGTCTTCGCCGGACTGTCCCCCCACAGCCGCTACCTGCGCTTCCAGTTCCCGTACGCCGAGCTCCCGGCCTCCACCCGCCGCAGCCTGACCGCCCTCGACGGCCGCACGCACGTCGCCCTGGCGGCCTTCGCCGTGGGCGGGCCGGTCGGCATCGTGCGGATCATCGACCTCGGCGACGGCCGCGCGGAGCTCGCCGTCGAGGTCGTCGACGACTGGCAGGGCCGCGGGGTCGGCACCCGGCTGCTGCAGGCCGCCCGCGACCGCGCCGCCGACCTGGGTCACCGCGAGCTCGTGGGCGAGATGCTCGTGGTGAACGCGGGGGCCCAGGCCGCCCTACGCCGGGTCTTCCCCCTCCCGCGGGTGCGCCGCGACGGTCCGGAGCTGACGATGACCATGGTCGTCGACCGCCCGCAGGCGGGGCTCGTCGCGTAGGACCCGGATCAGGGCTCGATCACGAACTTGCCGAGCACCCCTCGCTCGCCGAGCCGCTCCACCGCCTCGCCCACCTTGTCCAGCGGGAACGTGCCGCCGATCGGCGGGTCGACCACACCGGACTCCAGGAACGGGACGAGCGTGTCCCACTCCCGCCGCGTGTAGCCCTCGCGCGGCATCGCGTAGGCACCCCAGCCGACGCCACGGACGTCGATGTTGTTGAGCAGCAGGCGGTTCACCTTGACCGTGGGGATGTCCCCCGCCGTGAACCCGATGACCAGCAGCCTGCCGAGCGGGTTGAGGCAGCGCAGCGAGTCGGTGAACCGGTCCCCGCCGACCGGGTCGACGACCAGGTCGGCACCCCCCAGCTCCTTGACCGCGTCCTTGAAACCGTCGACCAGGACCGCCTCGTCGGAGCCGATCGACTTCACGAAGTCGGCCTTCTCCTGGCTCGACACGACCGAGATCACCCTGGCGCCCAGGGCCTTCGCCAGCTGGATCGTGGAGGTCCCGATGCCGCCCGCGGCCCCCTGCACCAGGACGGTCTCGCCCTCCTGCAGCCCGCCGCGCGTAATCAGCGCGAAGGTCATCGTGAGGTAGTTCATCGGGAGGCAGGCGCCCGCGGCGAACCCGACGGCGTCGGGGAGCGGGAAGACGCTGCCGATCTTCGCCGTGGCCAGCTCGGCGAACGCCCCGGTGCTGGTGGAGGCGGCGACCCGGTCCCCGGCCGTGAACTCCGAGTCCGCGGGGGCCTCGCGCACCACGCCCGCGAGCTCGCCGCCGAGGGTGAACGGCAGCTCCGGCTTGTACTGGTACTTGTCCTGCGTGAGCAGCAGGTCCGGGAAGTTGACCCCGGCCGCCTTCACCTCGATGAGCACCTCGCCGGGGCCTGCGGTCGCGTCGGCGACCTCGCCGACCTCCACCGACTGCGGCCCGTCCGTGCGGGTCACCCGTGCTGCGCGCATGTGCGTGGACTCCTCGTGTGTTCGACGGTGAACTAGGTCAGGTACTTCGGGTTGGCCACCTGGACCTGCGCCGTCACCGACGCCCGGACCGCGGCCACGACGTCGGGTGCGTCGGCG
>NZ_JACBXB010000336.1 GCF_013870575.1 Pseudonocardia pini | reverse complement strand
CGGACTACCGTGAACACCTGGCCAGGGTGCTCACCGGCCGAGCCGTCCTGGCGGCGGCCGGATAGGACACCCGCGAGACCCACCACGCGCCCGCCCGGCCTCCGGGCGGGCGTGTGGGCGTTTCGGCAACGGGGCGCTCGCCGACAGAGGAGACTGAAGCTCATGCAGCTGGAGAACAAGTTCACGATCGCCGCGCCCATCGAGGACGCGTGGGCGGCCCTGAACAACCCGGAGACGGTCGCGCCCTGCTTCCCCGGCGCCGCGCTCACCGAGTACACGGGGGACTCCTTCACCGGCACGGTGAAGGTCAAGCTGGGCCCGATCTCGTTGACCTACAAGGGCAAGGGCACCTACGTCGAGCGGGACGACGCCACGCACCGGGTCGTCATCGACGCGACCGGTCGCGACTCACGGGGCAACGGCACCGCGAAGGCCACGGTCACCGGCTCGATGACGGCGGACGGTCCGGACAAGACCGAGGTCACGATGGTCACCGACATGACCATCACGGGCCGCCCGGCGCAGTTCGGCCGCGGCGTGATCTCGGACGTCGCGGACAAGATCATCGGCCAGTTCTCGTCCTGCCTGGCGGACAAGCTGACCGAGAAGGAGACGGCGGAGCCCGAGACCGCGGCCGCCTCCACACCCTCCACATCGGACGGCGAGGGGCCGAGCAGCAGCACCCGCCCGGACGGGGCGATCCGCCGGACCGCGGGCTGCAGGACCGCGCGGGCGGCGGCGAGGTCCTCGAGCGTGGTGGCGTCGGTCAGGTCGAGGACGACGGCGGCGAGCTTCTCCTCGCCGGCCTCCTCGACGACCCGCGAGCCCTCCTCCGTGACGAGCGCGGCGATCGACTTGGCGAACCGCCCCGACCCGGCGACGAGCGCGGGACCCGCGAGCAGGGGCTGTCCGGGCTCGAAGCGCCGCAGCACCGGGACCCGGGGGATGCCGAGCCGCTTCGCGAGCGGCCCGTTGGAGAAGTCACGGAACCGGTCGGTGCTCACGCTGCCTCCAGGATCGCCACGACACCCTGCCCACCCGCGGCACAGATGGAGATCAGCCCGCGGCCGGAGCCCTTCTCGTGCAACAGCTTCGCCAGGGTCGACACGATCCGCCCGCCGGTCGCGGCGAACGGGTGACCGGTCGCCAGGGAGGACCCCACGACGTTCAACCGGGAGCGGTCGATCGAGCCCAGCGGCGTGTCGAGCCCCAGGCGCTCCTTCGAGAAGCCCGGGTCCTCCCAGGCCGCGAGGGTGGCCAGCACGGTGGAGGCGAACGCCTCGTGGATCTCGTAGAAGTCGAAGTCCTGCAACGTGAGCCCGTTGCGCTCCAGCAGCCGCGGCACCGCGTGGACCGGCGCGGTGAGCAGCCCGTCGCGCCCGTGCGGATGGTCGGCTCCGCGAGCTCCGCCTCCGTGCACGTAGTCGACGGCAGCCGTCTCGGCGTCGACGACGTGCGCCAGCACCGGCAGCTTGTGCCGGGCGGCCCACTCGTCGGACCCGAGCAGGGTGAGCGCGGCGCCGTCGGTCAGCGGGGTCGAGTTCCCCGCGGTCATGGTGGCGCCGTCCCCCTTCCCGAAGACGGGTTGGAGCCGAGCCAGCTTCTCGACCGACGAGTCCGGACGGAGGTTGTCGTCCCTGGTCAGGCCCAGGTACGGGGTGACGAGGTCGTCGAAGAAGCCGCGCTCGTAGGCGGCGGCGAGGTTCCGGTGGGAGGCGGCGGCGAGCTCGTCCTGCGCCTCGCGGGACACGCCCCACTCGCGTGCGGTGACCGCCGCGTGCTCCCCCATGGAGAGCCCCGTGCGCGGCTCGGAGTTCTGCGGGATCTCCGGCACGATCTGGCCGGGCCGCAGCCTGCCGAGGATCTTCAGCCGGGCCTGCAGCGACCGGGCACCGTTGAGCGCCACGAGCACCTTGCGCAGGTCCTCGTTCACGGCGATCGGCGCGTCCGACGCGGTGTCCACCCCGCCCGCCACGCCGCTCTCGATCTGCCCCAGTGCGATCTTGTTCGCCACCGCGATCGTGGCCTCGAGGCCCGTCCCACAGGCCTGCTGGACGTCGTAGGCCGGGGTCGAGGGCGCGAGCCGCGAGCCGAGCACCGCCTCGCGGGTGAGGTTGAAGTCCCGGGAGTGCTTGAGCACGGCGCCGGCGACCACCTCGCCCAGCCGCTCGTCGGCGAGCCCGAAGCGGGCCACCAGCCCGTCGAGCGTGGTGGTGAGCATGTCCAGGTTGGACGCCCGGGCGTACCTGCCGTTCGCGCGCGCGAACGGGATCCGGTTGCCCCCGATCACCGCGGCCCTGCGCGGCGCTGAGCCAGAAGCTGCCATCGGACGTGCCCTCCTCGATCGGGTTACCCATCAGTAGCCAGTACCCACGGTACACGGTACCGTGGGATCCATGAGCGTGACGAGGGATCGCCGCGACTCCCGGTGGGACGCCCATCGGGAGCAGCGCCGCGCGGAGCTCGTCGCCACCACCGTCGAGGCCATCCGCACCCACGGTGCAGGCGTCGGCATGGAGGAGGTCGCGGCCGCGGCGGGCACCAGCAAGACCGCGGTCTACCGGCACTTCCGCGACCGGACCGGCCTCTACGTCGCCGTCTGCGACGCCGTCGCCCAGGTGCTGGTGAACCAGATCCGTCGGGCGACGGACCGGACCCTCGCCGACGGCGCCGGACCGCACGCCGCCGTCGCCGCAGGGATTGCCGCCTACCTCGGAACGATCGAGGCGGACCGCGAGGTGTACCGGTTCGTGGTCCATCGCCCGCTGCTCGTGGGAGACGCCGGCGACCCCGCCGACCCCATCGCCGACCTCGTCACGGTGATCGGCGACCACGTCGCGACGGTCATCTCGACCTACCTGCCCGCGGCGGCCGCGCCCCGGATCTGGGGGCACGCCGTCGTCGGCATGGTCCGCGGGGCCGCGGACGACTGGCTCGCCCGCCCCGACGGGACCACTCGGGCGGAGCTCGCCGCCCACCTGACCGACCTCGCCTGGACCGGCCTCGCCGGTCTCGCCACAGGAGGAACCCGATGAACCCCGAACTCCTGCAACGCAGCCTCGACGGGCGCTGGGCGGATGTCCGCACGAGCGTCCGCGAGCAGATGGCCCGCTTCACCCCGGCGGACCCGGACCTGTCCCGCGAGGAGTACCGCGCGCGGGTGCTCGAGCTGATGCGCGCGCTGGCGAAGACCGGGCAGCCGCACCGCGGCTTCTCCCCCGAGTACGGCGGCGAGGGGGACGTCGGCGGCGTGGTCACCTCGTTCCAGGCGCTCGGCTACGGCGACCTGTCGCTGCTGGTCAAGGCGGGGGTGCAGTGGGGCCTGTTCGGCGGCGCCGTGCAGGTCCTCGGCACTTCCCGGCACCACGACGAGTACCTGCGGAAGATCATGGACGGCGAGCTGCTGGGCTGCTTCGCCATGACCGAGACCGGCCACGGGTCCGACGTCCAGCACCTGCGCACCACCGCGACCTACGACGCGGACAGCCAGGAGTTCGTGATCGACACCCCGGAGCCGGGGGCGCGCAAGGACTACATCGGCAACGCCGCGCGGGACGGCGAGATGGCCGTCGTGTTCGCCCAGCTCGTCACCCAGGGCTCGACGCACGGGGTGCACGCCTTCCTCGTCCCCATCCGCAGGGACGGCACGCCCGCCGCCGGGGTCACCATCTCGGACTGCGGGCACAAGGCCGGGCTCAACGGCGTCGACAACGGTCGGCTGACCTTCTCCGGCGTCCGGGTGCCGCGCGAGGCACTGCTCAACCGCTTCGCCGACGTGGCCGAGGACGGCACCTACTCGAGCTCGATCGAGAACGAGGGCCGCCGCTTCTTCACCATGCTGGGCACCCTGGTCCGCGGTCGGATCTCGGTGGCGGGCGGGGCGGGCAGCGCCGCGCAGAAGGCGCTCACACTCGCGGTCCGCTACGCCGAGCGCCGCCGCCAGTTCGCCGATCCCGCCACCGGGCAGGAGACCGCGATCCTCGACTACCGCGCCCACCAGCGGAAGCTGCTCCCGCTGCTGGCCACCACCTACGCGCTGACCTACGCCCAGGACGACATGGTCGCGGAGATGCACCGGCTGCAGAAGCCCGGCGCGACCCCGGACGAGAAGGCCCAGCGAGACCTCGAGAGCCGTGCCGCGGGCCTCAAGGCCGTCAGCACCTGGCACGCCACGCGCACCATCCAGACCTGCCGCGAGGCCTGCGGCGGAGCCGGGTACCTGTCGGAGAACCACCTGCCCGCGCTCAAGGCGGACACGGACGTCTTCACCACCTTCGAGGGCGACAACACCGTCCTGCTCCAGCTGCTCGCGAAGAACCTGTTGGGGGACTACGGCAAGACCGTCTCGCGACTGTCCAAGGTCGACCTGGCGCGGTTCCTGGGCGAGCAGGCGGTCGACGCCGTCGCCGAACGCACCGGCCTCAACCGCATCCGGATCCCGGGGCGCGGTCTCGATCCCCGCTCCCGCGCGGGCCAGCGCGCGCTGATCGCGGACCGGTCGGACCACCTGCTCGCGGGGGTCGCGCGGCGGCTGCGGCCCGCGCTGAAGAAGGGCGCGGACCAGTTCGGGATCTTCAACGCCGCGCAGGACCACCTGCTCGAGGCGGCCCGCGCGCACGTCGACACCCTGGTGTTCGACGCGTTCGTGGCCGGGATCAAGCGCTCCGACCCGTCGGTGCGGGAGCTCCTGGGCAGGGTGTGCGACCTGCACGCCCTGTCGGTGATCGAGCGGGACCGGGCCTGGTACCTGGAGCACGGGAGGCTGACCACGGCCGAGTCGCGCGCCGTCACCACGGCGGTCAACGACCTGTGCGCCGAGCTGCGCCCGCACGCCCGGCTCCTGGTCGACGCCTTCGGCATCCCCGAGCCCTGGCTCGCCTGCCCCCTGCTCTCCGACCCCGCGGCGGAGACCACGACGGAGAACCCCGCCCCCGCCCTGGTCGGCTGACACCGCCACGCGCTGTCCGACTCGCGCACCCCCATGTCCGACTCGCGCGTCGGAAGTGGGGGACTCGCGGAGACATCCCGCGAGTCCCCCGGTTTCGACGCGCGAGTCGGACATCGCCGTGGTCGGTGTGCTCAGGAGACGCGGGCCGCGCAGGTGTCGCGGTCCTCGGCGTAGGCCGGGTTCTGGGCCGCCGCCAGGCGGAGGTGCGGGAGCGCCTCGGCGTGGCGGGACTGACGCTGCAGGGTGCGGCCCAGCAGGTAGCGCGCGAAGGAGTCCGTGGGGGCCAGCTCCACCGCCCGCTCCAGGGTCCGCTCCGCGCGGGTGAGCTGCGCGGACTTGTAGTAGGCCCGACCCAGCAGCATCGCGCCCGCCGCCGTCTCCAGCAGCTCCTCGCTCCGCGGGGTGAGCATCGACAGGGCCTCGAGGGGACGCCCGCCCGCGAGCCGGCCCTCGGCCATCCGGTAGGTCATGTCGTCCATGTCCCGCCCAACCCGGATACCCCTGCCGGGTATTCCGGAGGGCTACCGTGACCCCATGGACCTCGACGATCTCCGGGCCGTGCTGTTCGACATGGACGGCACCCTCGTCGACTCCGACGCCGCGGTGGAACGGGCCTGGCACACCTGGGCCGGCGAGTACGGGGCCGATCCGGCGGCCGTCCTCGCGGTCGCCCACGGCCGCCCGTCGGACCCGACGGTCCGCGAGGCGCGCCCGGACCTCGACGACGAGGGGGTCGCGGAGGCCGCCGCCCGCCAGCTCGAGCTGCAGTACACCGACCTGTCCGACGTCCGCGAGGTCCCGGAGCCGGAGCGCGACACCGAGAAGCCGTTCCTCATGCCCGTCGAGGACGTCTTC
>NZ_JACBXB010000335.1 GCF_013870575.1 Pseudonocardia pini | reverse complement strand
CAGGTCGCCGCGCTCCTCGTCCTGCGGCGCGACGGCGGCTACGGGGGTCTGGACGACCGCCACGTCGACCTCTCCGTCTACGACCACCGGGACCCGATCGCGGAGCTCGTGCGGTGCCACGCGCTGCACCGGCTCGCCTACCACCCGAGCGACCCGGCGAACCTGGTCGGGATCGACCCCGGACTCGCCCGGGAGCTCACCGCGCTGATGGCCGCGGCGGGCTTCCCCGCCCCGGCCGACGACGGGTGGGGGCCCGCGGTGCAGCGGCGGTTCGCGCTCTTCCTCGGCCGGGAGAACTACGACAACCGGATCCACGACGGCCGGGTGCTCGACCTCGAGGTGCTCGCCGACCTCCGCCTCCGGTACGGGACCACACGATGAGGAGTGATGACCATGTGCAGGTGGATGGCCTACTCGGGCGACCCGATCGTCGCCGACGACCTGGTGTTCCGGCCCGAGCACTCGATCATCGACCAGAGCCTCCACGCGCGGCTGACGGGGTTCACGACGAACGGGGACGGCTTCGGCATGGGGTGGTACGGCGACACCGCCGGGTCCCCGCCCAGGGTGTACAAGAGCACCCATCCGGCGTGGAACGACGAGAACCTGCGCGAGGTCGCCAGGGAGGTCCGGACGCCACTGCTGTTCGCGCACGTCCGGGCGTCGAGCGGGACCCCGGTGCAACGTTCCAACTGCCACCCCTTCCGCCACGGGCGCATGCTGTGGATGCACAACGGGTCCCTGGCCGAGTTCCCGCGGGTGGAACGCGACCTCCGGATGGCGGTGGACCCCGCCCTGCACCCGCTGATGGAGGGGTCCACCGACACCGAGACGCTCTTCTTCCTCGCGCTCACGTTCGGCCTCGAGGAGGACCCGCCCGCGGCGGTCGCCCGGGCGGTCGGGCTCGCCGAGGAGGTCGGGCGCGCGCACGACGTCCCGGACCCGGTCCACATGACCGTGGCCACCAGCGACGGCGAGTCGCTGTGGGTCTTCCGCTACTCCAGCGAGAAGGCGACGAGCTCGCTGTACTACTCCACGGACATCGACCCGCTGCGCCGGCTCCATCCGGAGCTGGCCGTGCTCGACACGCTCGGCTCCGACGCCCGGTTCGTGGTCTCCGAGCCACTGCGGGAGCTGCCCGGCGCGTGGACGGAGGTGCCGGAGGGCTCGTGGGCCCGGCTGCGGCGAGGCGAGCACGAGTTCCAGCCGTTCCAGCCGGTGTCCGCATGACCTGAGGTGTCCCGAGTGGACCGGACGCACCCGGCGTGCGGTCGTCCGCCATCGCCCCACGGGGCGCCCAGGGCGTCCAGACGTCCTCCTCGCGGTGCGCGGCGGGCCGGCGAGCCGCTTTCACCCCGGCGGGGTGACCCGGGGCGGGCGGGCGTGCGGTCCCCTTGCCGGGGCTCGGGACGAGTTCTGCGGCGGAGCACCTCCGCGGACCGTGCGGCCCGCAGGCAGGGAGGTCGACATGACGGAGAAGGACGCCGCCCGGGCCCCGTCCGAGCCCGGCGGTGGCACTCTGTTGGGGCTGCTGCTCGCGATGGCGATGTTCGTCCTCGTCGTCGACACCTCGCTGATGAACGTGTCGATCTCGGCGGTCGTCCGCGACCTGGACACGACGGTCAGCGGGGTCCAGTCGGCGATCGCGCTCGAGGCCCTCGTGTCCGCGGCCTTCATCCTGATCGGCGGCCGGCTGGGAGAGCTGATCGGTCGGAAGCGGGCGTACACGCTGGGCCTGCTGGCCTACGCCGTCGGGGCGGTGGCGATGGCCTTGGCGCAGAGTCTGACGGCGGTCCTCGTCTTCTGGGCCCTGGTGGGCGGTCTGGGGGCCTCCCTCCTGCTGCCCGCGATGCAGTCGCTGATCCACGGCAACTTCGAGGGCGCCGCGCGGACCAAGGTGTACGCCGTCGTCGGTGCCGCCGCGGCCATCGCCGCGGCGGTCGGCCCGCTGCTGGGCGGCTTCATCACCACCTACCTGTCCTGGCGGGTCGGCTTCGTCCTCGAGGCGGTCATCATCGCGGTGGTGCTGTCGGGCCTGCGGCTGGTCAAGGACGTCCCGTACACCGGGCCGCGGGGGCTCGACGTCGTCGGGGGCCTGTTGTCCGTCGTCGGGATGGGCGGCGTGGTCCTCGGGATCCTCGTCTGGCAGGAGGGCGGGGAGTCGGTCGCGGCCTTCCTGGCCGTCGGCGTCGTCGGGTTGGTGAGCCTGGTGTTCTGGCTCCGAGGGCGGGCCAGACGGGGGAGGACCGCGCTGACGGATCCGGCGCTGTTCGCCTCGCCGCCGTTCCGGCTCGGCATCTCCCAGCAGATGCTGCAGCAGGTCGCGCTGGGCGGAACCATGATCGTGCTGCCCATCTTCCTGCAGATGGTCCTCGAGTACAGCGCCATGGGAGCGGGTCTGACGCTCGCCCCGCTGTCGCTGAGCATGTTCGCGATCGCCCTGGTCGCGGGCAGGCGGTCGGGCCGGCACCGACCGGCCGTGATCGTCTGCGTGGGCTTCGCGGCGCTCGCGGTGGGCCTGGCCGCCCTGATCCTGGTCGTCCCGCGGGCGGAGTCCGGCTGGGCGCTCGTCGTGCCGTTGATCGTGTCCGGGTCGGGCCTGGGCCTGCTGGTCTCGCAGCTGAACAACTACACGCTCTCGCCCGTCTCGGCGGAGCGGGTCAGCGAGGCCGCCGGGGTGAACTCGGCGTGCGGCTCCTTCGGGTTGTCCTTCGGGCTCGCGTTCGCCGGGGCGACGATGCTCGCGGCCCTCACCGTCCTGTTCACCGCCGAGACCGAGGCGAGCACCGTCCTCCCGCCTGCCGACCAGCAACGGGTCGCCGAGGTGCTCGAGAGCGACGCGGAGCTCATGAGCAACACGCGGCTCGCCGAGCTCCTCGCCACGCAGCCCCCCGACGTCCGCGACGAGATCCTGCGGATCAACACCGAGGCCCGTCCGCAGGCCCTCCAGGTCGGGCTGCTCGTGCCGCTGGTCGCCGCGCTGCTCGGCGTGGTCCTGTCGCTGCGGATGATGCGGTTGCCGGACCCGCGCCCGTCCGACGCCGGCGGGCAGGCGCTCGGGTGACCACGGCCGACCCGGAGGCCGCCGACGGCGGGATGCCGCGCGGGCTCGTGGTGGTCCTGGCGCTCACCGGACTCCTGGTCAGCACGCTGGCCCTGCAGCAGTTCTCGGCGATCGCGGCCCCGGTCCTGCTCGCGCTGATCCTCATGGTCGGGGTCCATCCGCTGACCGGGATCCTCACCCGCCGGGGCGTGCCGCTCTGGCTCGCGGCCACGGCCACCCTGCTCGTGATCCTGGGGATCGTGCTCGGGCTCGCGGCCTCGCTGGCCGTGTCCCTGGCCCAGCTCAGCACCCTCCTCCCGGCCTACGAGGAGCAGTTCGCCACGCTGCTCGCCGGGCTGCGCACGTGGCTGGCCTCCCTCGGCGTCGGCCCCGAGCAGCTCCAGCAGGCCCTCGGCCAGATCTCGTGGGGCCGGGTCGCGGGTGTGGTGACCGACCTGCTGGCGGGGTTGGCGGGCGCGTTCTCGAACCTGCTCTTCCTGGTCTTCGTGGTGTTCTTCATGGGTGTCGACGCCGCGGGCTTCTCCCGGCGGCTCGCGGTCGTCGGCGGCCGGGGGGCCCAGGTCATGACCGCGCTGGGCGGGTTCGTCCACGGCACCCGCAGCTACCTGCTCGTGTCGACGGTCTTCGGGCTGGCGGTCGCCGCGATCGACACGGTGTTCCTGCTGATCGTCGGGGTGCCGCTCGCGCTGCTGTGGGGCCTGCTCGCGTTCGTCACGAACTACATCCCGAACATCGGCTTCCTGATCGGCCTGGTCCCGCCCGCCCTGCTCGCGCTGCTGGAGGGCGGGCCGAGGCTGATGCTGGTCGTGATCGTGGCCTACAGCGTGATCAACTTTCTGATCCAGTCGGTGATCCAGCCCAAGTTCGTGAGCGATGCGGTGAACCTGTCGCTCACCCTGACCTTCCTCTCGCTGGTCTTCTGGACCTTCGTGATCGGCCCGCTCGGTGCGGTGCTCGCCGTCCCGCTGACCCTGCTCGCCAAGGCCCTCCTGCTCGACGTCGACCCCCGCACCCGGTGGATGTCGGCGTTCCTGACCGGCGGTGGGGGCGAGTCCCGGCCGCCGGCGGACGACCCGGACCCGGACCCGGACGAGCCGTGACCGGGGGGCGGTCGAGGTTCCGCTCCCCGCTCGCCGACCTGCGGCGGCTGGCCGACCCGGCGCTCCTGCGCCGTGATCTCGGGGCCGGCGTCGTGCTCGGGATCGAGAGCGTTCCGGACGGCCTCGCCCGCGGCGTCCTCGTGGGGTCGGCGCCGCTGTCCGGGCTCTACGGGTACCTGTTCGGGATGCTGGCGGCGGCACTGGTCACGGCGACGCCGCTGATGATCGTGCAGTCCACCGGGGCCCTGGCGATCATCGTCGCGGACGTGGACCTCGCGGGCATGCCGGACCCGGCGCGGGCGCTGTGCACGCTGACGGTGCTCACCGGCATCGTGCTCGCCGTCGGCGGGCTGGTGCGGGTCGGCGGCCTGCTGCGCTTCGTCTCGACGGCCGTGCTGACCGGCTTCGTGGCGGCCGTCGGGCTGACCATCGTGCTCGGCCAGCTCGGCACGCTCACCGGCACCGACCTCGGCGAGGGGAACCGGGTCGTGCAGGTCGTCCGGCTGCTCGGGTCACTCGGCCAGGTCGACCTCGCCTCGACGGCGGTGGGGCTGGTGACGGTCGCGCTGGTCGTGGTGCTGGGCCGTACCCGGCTCGGGTCGCTGGGGCTGGTGGTCGCGGTGGTGGCGGGCTCGGGGCTCGCCGCGACGTTCGGGATGCTCGGCCGTCCCGTCGTGCTGCTGGCCGACCTGGTCGACGTGCCCCGCTCGCTCCCGGGACCGGTCCTGCCCGCGTTCGGCGAGATCGTGACGCTAGTGCTCCCGGCGCTGTCGCTGGCGTTCGTCGGGGCCGTCCAGGGTGCGGCGGTCTCGGCCTCGGTGGCGCGCCGCGAGGACGGCGCACCCCGTCCCTCGCAGGACATCGTCGGCCAGGGTGTCGGCAACCTCGTCGCGGGGTTCCTGCAGGGCATGCCGGTCGGCGGGTCGTCCTCCGCGAGCGCCCTGGCCGCGGCGTCCGGCGGGCGCACCCGGCTGGTGCCGCTCGGCGCGAGCCTGGTGATGGCCCTGGTGATCCTGGTGCTCGGCGGGGTGGTCGGGCTGGTCGCCATGCCCGCCCTGGCGGGCCTGCTGGTGGTGGTGGGGGCCGGGGCGATCCGACCGGCCCAGATCGCGGCCACCGCGCGGCTCGGGCCGGTCCAGGCGACCGTCCTCGCGGTCACGTTCGTGCTGACGATGATCGTGCCGCTGCAGTACGCGGTGCTGGTCGGCGTGGGGCTCTCGATCGTGCTGCACGTCGTGCGCCAGGCGGGCGGGCTCGTCCTGGTCCAGGCCCATCTCGGGCCGGACGGCCGGGTCCGCGAGTCCGAGCCGGTCGCGGAGGTGCCGCCCGGCGAGGTCGTGGTGCTGCAGCCCTACGGAAGCATCTTCTTCGCCTCCGCCGCGGCGCTCGAGGCCCGGCTGCCCGCGGTCACACCGCAGTCGCGCGACGCCGTGGTGATCCTGCGGCTGCGCGGGGTCGAGGACGCGGGTGGCACCTTCCTCGACGTCGTCGACCGGTACGCCGCCGCGTTGCGCGGGGCGGGCTGCCGGTTGGTCCTGGTCGCCGACAGCCCCGTGCTGCTCCGCCAGCTCCGGGTGACGGGCGTGCTGGCGGCCGTCGGCGAGGAGAACGTGTACCGCGGTGACGAGTGGGTCGGGCGGGCCGTGCGCCGCGCGCACCGGGACGCTCTGGCCTG
>NZ_JACBXB010000334.1 GCF_013870575.1 Pseudonocardia pini | reverse complement strand
CCGTCCAGCCGCCGAGGGCCGACTCGCCGTCCTCCGGGCCGAAGCCGGACCAGCTGACCGTGCGGGTGAGCCGTCCCGACCGCACCTCGTCCGCGATCGCCGGGTCGGCGAGGGCGGCGTCGAGGATGCCGCGCAGGTCGCGCTCGACCGTCTCGGTGATCCGGTGCCCGTCCGCCGCGGCGATGCGCCGGGCCTCGCGCGCCATCGCGCCGACCAGTTTGGAGCGTTGGGCCGAGAGCTGCCGCAGCTGCGGGCCGTCGAGGGACTTCTGGGCCGAGGAGAGCTCGTCGCCGAGGTCGAGCAGGGCGTCGAGCTGGTCGCCGCGCTCCCGGGCGAGCAGGTTGGACAGCCACGCGGCCTGGGTCGGCCTGCGGAGCCTGCCGATGACCTTCGCGGCCTCCTTGTCGCCCACCTCCTTCGCCTCGCCGACGAGCTCGTCGCGGACCGGCACGAAGTCGTCCGGCGGCACGCCGTAGAGCTCGTCCGCCGCGGCCTCGATGCGCTCGGCGGGATCGGGTCCGGCAGCGGCCTCGGCATCGGCCTGTGCGTCGTCCGACGACGGAGTGTGGTTCATCCTCACTCGATTCAGTGTGGTACCGGTCACAGATCGATGTGCCTCAGTCCGATTGTGACAGCGCGGAGGCGGGCACTCAGCTGTATGAGCAGCACCGCAGTCATCGTAGTGATCGTCGTGGTGGTGATCGCCCTGCTGGCCGTCGTGGCGTTCACCTGGTCTCGCATGGGGCGGCGCCGCAGCGCCGCACTCAAGGAGCGTTTCGGCCCCGAGTACGACCGCCAGCTGGAGGAGACCGGCGACCCGGCGGAGACCGACCGGATCCTCGCCGAGCGGGAGAAGCGCCACCGCGGGCTGCAGCTGCGCGAGCTGGACGACCGCGAGCGGGAGACCTTCACCCGTCGCTGGACCCAGGTCCAGAGCGAGTTCGTGGACGACCCGGACCGCGCCGTCGAGCACGCCGACAGCCTGGTGGACGAGCTGATGTCCGCACGCGGCTACCCGGTCGACGACGCGGCCCGCCGGGCCGAGGACGTCTCCGTCGACCATCCGGTGGTCGTCCAGCGCTACCGCGAGGCTCGCCGGATCGCCACGGCCAACCGCAACGGCGGCACCGACACCGAGGATCTGCGCAGCGCCGTGACGGCCTACCGCGACCTGGTCCACGCCCTGCTGGGCGAGGACTCGGGCCGCGCGAACTCCCACGCCTGAGCACGCGATCCGAGCGAGAGGAACGAGCAGATGAGCGACGACCGCAGCTTCATGGACAAGGTCCTCGGCCGTGACGAGCCGAGCGCCGTGGACACCCGGGACCGTGACACCGAGACCCGTGACACCGGGACCCGCGACACCGGGACCCGCGACACCCGGACCCCCAGGCGCGACGCCGACGTCCCCGCCTCGCGCGACCACCAGGACCACCTGGCAGGCGACCACCTGGCGGGCGACCGCCGGGACGACCACCTGGCGGGCGACCGTCGAGACGATCACCTGACCGGGGACCGCCGACCCGAGCGGACGAGCGTGGACGGGCTCCGCGACGACCGGCGCCAGGAACAGGCGCAGGGCCAGGAGCAGCACCGAGACGTCCGCGTGGTCGACGTGCGCAGGGACGCCGACCAGCACCGGACCGGCGACCCCGCCCGCACCGACCCCGGCCACTCCGACCCCGGCCACTCCGACCCCGGCCACTCCGACCCCGGCCACTCCGACGCGGCCCGTTCCGGGACCGCCCAGGACCCCCGCTACGACGCCGCGGGCGACTAGACCGGAGCCCGACACACCGACACCCGGCCCGCGCAGGGCGGCCCGACCCGCCAGTACCAGCGCACCTCCCCGGACGCCGAATGGCTCGAGCCCACCGACGGCCGGGCCACGACGGACTCCGACCGGAGCGCCCAGGACACCCAGTCGGAGCGCACCCGGGCCGCCCACACCGAGGACGACCGGAGCCACGGCACCCGCCGCGGCACGCCGGGCGACCTGCCCGCCCTGGTGCCGGGGGAGCGCGCGGAGGACTACCGCCGCCGGTGGGAGTCGGTGAAGGCCGGCTTCGTCGACGAGCCCCGCGGCGCCGTCAAGGACGCGAACGAGCTGGTCGGACAGGTGCTCGACGACGTCGCCGAGCTGTTCTCCCGCCAGCGCAGCGAGCTCGAGGCCGACCTGCGCAACGAGCAGGCGTCCACCGAGGACCTCCGGCTGGCCCTGGGGCGCTACCGGAGCTTCTTCGACCGGCTCCTGACCCTCTGACCGAAACCCTCTGACCGAGCTCACGGACGCGGCACCTCCACTCACGACGGAGGTGCCGCGTCCGGCGCTGCGGGCTCAGGTCAGGACGACCGCGGCGTCGGGCTCCAGGACCCGGAACGTGAAGCTCTCCTCGATGTAGAGGCTCACCGACTCGGCGTCGTGGTGGCTGTAGCCGACGGAGAGGTCCTGACCCACGTCGAGCACGAAGTCCCCGCCCCGCTCGCTCACCACCACCGCGCTGTCCACGCCCGGCGACCAGATGACCGAGCCGCCCAGGATGTTCTTGAGGTGGTCGAACAGCAGGTACCCGCCGAGCTCCGTCGACTCCACGATCGTCGTGTAGAGGTCCGGGTTCACGCAGAGCGAGTAGGGCCCGCCGATGCCGCTGCGCCGCAGGGCGTCCACCCCGCGCGCCACGACGCCCGGCCACGCGAGGCAGTCGTCGCCGAGCGGGAGCGACGGGTGCGGCGAGTTCTGCGCGATGCCCTCGACCTGGGCGGCGGGCCAGCCGTGGAAGACGGCTCGGTTCTCGATCTCGGCCGCGACCCGGGCGGCGCGCGCCAGGTCGTCGAAGTCCGGGTCGGCGGCACCGCGCTGGACGTCGTCGATCTCCGCGCGGCTCACCGTGAAGGGCACCCGGACCTCGGCGAGCGGCTGCACCCTGCGGGAGAGCGCGCGCACGTCCGCGGCGCCGCCGACACCGGGCGGGGGACCGGTGAGCGGGGTGGTGCGGCCCAGCGAGTAGGCGGAACGGTGCCAGCCGCCCGCCCCCACGAAGTCGACGACCTTGCGGGCCGCCAGCAGCGGGGTGAGCCGCTCCCGGGCCTCGTCGTCGATCGCCTTCCACGACTCGGTGGGGATCGGCGCGTGGGCCCTGAGCAGGTGGTCGGAGGGTGCGGTCACGGGAAGTGCTCCTAGCGGGGTGCGTGGTGGGTCAGCGGGTGCGGAGGCTGCCGATGCCGAGCGAGACGTCCCCGGACGAGTCCGAGGGCGGGCGGATCTCCCGCTCGATGCTCGCGACGTACTCTTCCGGGTCCTTATCGGTCACGTCGAGGCCCCGCGTGCCCTTGTGGCGCGCCTTGAACTCGGTGAACTGCGTGCCGAGCGAGTCGCGGAGACCGGTCGGGGCGTTGAGCCGGAAGTCCGGCAGGCCCTCGTTCTCCTCCTCGCCCATGTGCTCGTCGTTGGCGGCGCGGGCGGCGTCGACGCCCTCCCACCAACCGGCGCTGCCGACGGGGTGTCGGTCGGCGGTGCGGACCCCGTCGCGAATGTCGTTGTGGTCGCCGATCGCGTCGAGGGTCTCCTCCTCGGGGTCGTTCTCCCCCTTGCGGAGCAGCTGCGGGTAGAAGATCCGCTCCTCCGCCTCGGCGTGGACGTCGAGTAGGTCGGCCAGGGGGCGCCAGAGGCTGCGGAGCGAGGCGGGATCGGCCTCGGCGGCGCGGAGCTCGTCCAGCTCCGCGAAGCGGCGCCGGAACCACTCGTGGTCGTCGAGGATCAGCTGGGTGATGTCGGGCACGGCGGGACCGTACTGCCGCACGGCCCCGCTCGCCCGTCGAGAATGGACCCTCAGCCCTTGTTCTCGTGGGTCGCGACGATCGTCGCCCGTGCGAGGGTGTGGCTGAACAGGTTGAAGCCGAGGAAGGCTGGGGTGGCGCCCTCCGGGAGGCCCAGGCTCTCGACGTCCACCGCGTGCACCACGAAGTAGTAGCGGTGCGGGCCGTGCCCGGGGGGCGGGGCGGCACCGAGGAAACGCTTCAGACCGCCGTCGTTGGCCAGGGTGAGAGCGTCGCCGGGAAGGGCCGCGCCCTCGTCGCCCGCACCGGTGTCCAGCGAGGTGGTCGACGCCGGGAGGTCCACGACGGCCC
Organism: Pseudonocardia pini; assembly: GCF_013870575.1. Classification (GTDB taxonomy): domain Bacteria; phylum Actinomycetota; class Actinomycetes; order Mycobacteriales; family Pseudonocardiaceae; genus Pseudonocardia; species Pseudonocardia pini. Next base: position 1,716 of record NZ_JACBXB010000334.1, on the reverse strand, counting down.
AGTGCCAGAACCCCGACGCGGTGGGGGCGTCCGGGTCGTAGCAGGTGACCACGAAGGACTTGGTCTCCGCGGGAAAGCCGCTCCAGGTCAGCGACGGGGACACGTCCTCGCCCCCGGCGCCGAAGATGCCGGAGAGCTGCGGGGTGTCCAGCGTGCCACCGTCGACGACGTCGGTGCTGGTCACGTCGAACGACGGGACTTCGGGCAGTGCGCTGTACGGGCTGTCACTCATGGTCTCCGATCATGGCACCGATCGGCCTGGGAGGCTGCACCCGTGGAGATCCTGCTGCTCATCGTGGGTCTGATGCTCGGTGCGGTCCTGCTGGTCGGCCTCGGTGACCGGCTGCGGCTGCCGTGGCCCGCCCTGATGGTCGTGCTGGGGGCGCTGGTCGCACTGGTCCCGGGCCTGCCCGACTCCTTCGAGATCGACCCCGAGCTGATCCTCCCGCTGTTCCTGCCCCCGCTGCTGTTCGCCACGGCCCAACGGACCTCCTGGTCGCTGTTCCGGGCCCGTTGGCGGTCGATCGTGCTGCTCGCGGTCGCCCTCGTCGTCGCGACCGTGACGGCCGTCGCCGGCACGATGAGCCTGCTCGTGCCCGGCATCGCGGTCACGGCCGCGGTCGCGCTCGGCGCCATGGTCGCGCCGCCGGACCCGGTGGCCGTCGAGGCCGTGGCCGGGCCCGTGCGGATGCCGCGCAGGCTGCTCACGGTGCTGCAGAGCGAGGGCCTGTTCAACGACGCCACCGCGCTCGTGATCTTCCAGGCCGCGGTGCTCGCCACCGTGCGGGGCGACGAGCTGTCCGTCGGGCTGCTAGCGCTGGACTTCGTGGTCGGGGCGGTGCTCGCCGTGCTGATCGGGCTCGTCGCGGCCTGGCTCGCCCGGCAGGTGCTCGACCGGATCACCGACACCATCGGGCGCAGCGCGCTCACCCTCGTGCTGCCCTTCGCCGTCTACCTCGCGGCGGAGCAGGCCCACGCCTCCGGGGTCCTCGCCGTCGTCGTCACGGCCCTGCAGCTGCGCAGGCTCGGCGACGCCGACGAGGCCGCGGAACGGCTCGTCCAACGCTCCTTCTGGGACGTCGTCGAGATGCTCGTGACGGGCGTCGCGTTCGGCCTGATCGGGTTGGACCTGCGGCAGGTGGTCACCGAGGCGGGCGCGGACCTGCCGCGGATCCTCGGGCACGCCGCGGTCGTCTGCGCGGTCGTGGTGGCGGTGCGGGTGCTCTGGATGACGGTGGCGTGTCTGTCCGTCCGGCGCCGGGACGACCCGTCGGCCGCGCCCCGGACCGTCCGCGAGGCCGTCGTACTGTCCTGGTGCGGGATGCGGGGCCTCGCGACCCTCGCCCTCGCGCTGTCGCTACCGGCCACGACGGCGTCCGGTGCGCCCTTCCCGCACCGGGCCGAGCTCACCGTGATCGCGGTGTCCGTGCTGGTCGTCACGCTGCTGCTGCCCGGCTTCACGCTGCCGACGCTCGTCCGGCTGCTCGGCGTCAGCGAGACGGCCGAGGTCGAGGAGCGCGCCGAGCAGCGCATCAACCGGCGGGCCCAGCGGGCGGCACTCACCACCATGGCGGCGGCGATCGACCGGCCGGACAGCGAGGGGCCGCTCCCCGAGGAGGTCCAGGCCGCGCTGCGGGAGCGGATCGGCAGGCTCGACGCCGTGCTCTCCGGCGAGTCGATGTCCGAGGACGAACGCGCCCGGTTCCGGGCGATCCG
>NZ_JACBXB010000333.1 GCF_013870575.1 Pseudonocardia pini | reverse complement strand
CGGGATCGTGCGCAACGGGCAGAAGCACCTGCCCGGGCCCGGGGCGATCGAGACCGAGGAGGGATCGGGTCGGGCCATCGAGGGCTGGGCCCGGCTCACCCCGGTCGGCAGGCCCCCTCGGGAGATCCACGTCAACGCCCGCGGCGAGCGTTTCCGCGCGGAGGACGACGTCGACATGGACGCCACCGAGCGGGCCCTGCTGCAGCAGCCCGGGCACCTGATGTGGATGGTGTTCGACGAGGCGTCCCTGGTCGCGGACGAGCACATGGTGAACCGCCGCTGGGACCGCGCCGAGGTCCGCCTGCGTGCCGCGGAGAACAAGCACCTCTTCAGCGCGCCCACCCTGGCCGAGCTCGCCGAGAAGGCGAGCATCGACCCGGACGGGCTCGCCGCGACCGTCGCGGAGTGGAACGCGGTCGTCGCGGGCGGCGGGACCGATCGGTTCGGTCGGGTGGACCCCGCCTTCGGTGTGTCCGAGGCGCCGTTCTACGCGCTGAAGTGCCACGCCACCCCGATCAGCAGCGCCGCGGGCGTCACGGTGGACGGCAGCCTGCGCGTCACGCGGGACGACGGGACCCCGATCGCGGGGCTGTACGCCGCGGGCGAGCTCCTCGGAGCGGGCGCGACCATGGGGTTCGCCAAGGTGGGCGGCATGATGGTCACCCCGGCGCTGAGCCTCGGCCGGGTCCTGGGCCGGGCGCTGGCGCCCGCCCCGGTCACCGCCTGAGCACACCGCTTGACCACCCTGCGCACGGACGAGGGCCCCGGGAGCCGATCGGCTCCCGGGGCCCTCGTCGTCGGTCCCTCGGGCGTGCGGGGTGCGGCCGCCGGGCGTGGCGGCCGCACCCGGTCAGCGCGACAGCTTCTGCAGCCGGTCGCGCAGGTCGCTCTGGAACCACTCCTCCGCGATCAGCCCCTCCTCGATCCGGAAGATCGCCAGGCCGGTGAACAGCAGCGGTTCGGTGCCGGGCTCGTGGCCCCAGATGGGCTTGACCATGGTGCCGCCCTCGACGTACCGGATGGCCACGCGGTCCCCCGCCCCGAACGCGTCGAGCACCGTGCTCTGGAAGTCGTCCCCGAAGTGCGACAGCCAGTTCGTGTGGCGGGCGCCGTACTCGTCCGGGGTGAAGGTGGTCGGCCGGTCGGGGTCGTAGCCGTAGTGCCAGGTGAACGGGTTCGCGCAGAACTCGCCCATGCGATGGTTCTCGCCCGTCTCGACGGCCGCGCACAGCGCCCGGACGAGCGCGACGTTCTGCTCGGGTGTGGTGACCGTTCCCCGCGTCATGCGGCCCTCCGGAGGTGCTCGTAGTAGGTGACCGGGTAGGAGTAGAGGCCGTAGCCGACGATGCTGGCGTCGGTGACGTTCTGCAGCGGCGGCTCGATCAGCGGGATCGCGGGCACCTCGTCGTCGACGATCGTGAACGCCTGCTGCGCCATGGCGCTGCGCTGGTCGTTCATCGGGGTGACGTAGATCCGGTCGATGAGCCCCTGGAGCGTGGGGTTCTGGTAGCCGTAGCGGTTGGCGGGGGAGAAGGTGTTGCGCATCGACCACGTCCCGGACAGGAAGCTGCCCGGGTCGGCCGGGTCGGGCTGGACCTGGGTGAGGCTCGTCTGCAGCTGGCCGATCATGCCGGAGTACTGCGTGGAGGACTCGACGACCTGCACGGTGGCCCGGACGCCGACGGCGGACAGCTGCCGCTGGAGCAGGGCGAGCAGGTCGCCGAGGAAGGCGCCGCTCGAGGCCGGGGTGCCGGACAGCACGAGGTCGAAGCCGTTGCCGAAGCCCGCCTCCGCCAGCAGGGCCCGCGCCCGGTCCGGGTCGAACGAGCTCGGGCTGGGCGGGCTGAAGCCGGTGGGCACCGCGCTCGGGTAGGGCAGGGTCGCGGGGGTGGCGTTGCCCAGGTAGATCGTGCGGGCGACCGCGTCCCGGTCGACCGCGACGGCGAGCGCCTGCCGGACCCGCTTGTCGGCCAGCGGGGCGTAGGCCTGGTTGAGCATGAGGTACTGCATCGCGGAGGTCTTGATGACCGAGGCGCTGACGCCCTTGGCCGGGCCCTGGGCGCCTGCCGTGGCGAACTGGTTCCAGGTCAGGCCGTTGGTGTGCGAGGCCTGCCCGGTCAGCAGCAGCTGCAGGCGGGCGTTCGAGTCGCCCACCCCGCGCAGGACGACGTCGGTGAAGTACGGCTGCGTCCAGTGGTTCGGGTTCGCCTTGAGCGTGACCGACACGTTGGGCTCGAACGCGGTGACGCTGTACGGCCCGAAGGTGGCGGAGTTGGCGTTGAAGAAGGCCGTCGACCACTCGTCCGCGGCGTTCGCCTTGAGCAGCGTGCTGTCCAGGATGCCGCAGGAGAACCAGGTCAGGACGCCGAGGGTGAGCGCGCTCGGGGCCGTCACGTTGAGCCGGAACGTCGTGTCCGACAGGACGGTGATCGGGTTGCGGAGATCGACGTTGCCGATCGCCAGCTCGGCCTGCGCGACCCGGTCGAGGGCGACCATGCGCTGGAACGAGTAGAGCACGTCGGCCGAGGTCAGGCGGTTGCCTGCGGCGCTGCGCACGTTGTCGCGCAGGGTGAAGGTGTAGTTGCCCCCGCCGTCGACCTCCCAGGAGGTCGCCAGGTACGGCTCGACGTCGTCGGCCGTGGCCATGACGCCGTCGGTGGGGGACTTCGCCTTGCGCGCCACGAGCGTGCTCGACCAGTTCGCGATGGTGAGCGTGTTCGCGGGGTTGATGCCCTGCGCCGGGTCGAAGGTCTGCGGGACCGCGGCCAGGACGTCCACGAACGTCGTGGCCGGGACGTTGCCCTGGGTGCTCGCCGCCGTGACCGTCGCCGCCCCGCCGCCGCCACCGGTGGAGCACGCGGCGGCCGTGCCGAGCGCGGCGGCGAGACCGGACACCTTCAAGAAGCCTCGGCGGTTGTACGGCCGGCTCGCCACGCCGGCGAATAGCGGTTCCACGGGAATCGTTCCTCCTGTTGTCACGCGAGGGGGCGACGGTCGACCTGGGCAGGCGGCGTCGGGCAGAGCTGGGCGGGTCGGCGCTCGGGGAGCGGGCGCCGACCCGGGATCGGGGGAGAGGGGCTCAGCCGACGGGGCGCACGAGCGCCCGGTCGGCCTCGATGCAGGCCACGCTGTGGCCGGGGGCCACCGGGTCGAGCTCGACGGCCGTCGTGGCACAGGCATCGACGGCGATGGGGCAGCGGACGTGCAGCGGGCACCCGTCCGGCAGGTCCGTCGCGCTGGGCAGCTGGCCGGCGAGCCGGATCGCCGAGGTCCGCACGGTCGGGTCCGGGGACAGCGTGGCCGAGAGCAGGGCCTGGGTGTAGGGGTGGCGCGGGTGGTCGAGGACCTCGGCGACGGGGCCCTCCTCGACGATCCGGCCGAGGTACATCACGCAGACCCGGTCCGCGACGTGCGAGACGGTGGCGATGTCGTGGGACACGAACAGGTACGCGAGCCCCAGCTCCTCGCGCAGCCGCTCGAGCAGACCGAGGATCTGCGCGCGCACCGAGAGGTCGAGCGATGCGGTGGGCTCGTCGAGCGCGATGAACGCGGGCCGGGTCACGATGGCCCTGGCGATCCCGACCCGCTGCTGCTGGCCGCCGGAGAGCTCGGCCGGGTAGCGGTCGTAGAAGGGCTCGCCCAGGGCGACCTGCTCCAACGTCTCCAGCGCGCTGGCCCGCCGCTCGGAGGGCGACAGGTCCGGGCGGTGGATGAGCAGGGGCTCCTCGACGGTGCGGCCGACCGTCTGGCGCGGGTCGAGGGACTCGAAGGGCTCCTGGAACACCATGCTCATCCGGGCCCGGAGCCTGCGGAGCTCCTCCCGACCGACGGCGCCGAGGTCCGTCCCGTCGAAGACGACGGTGCCCGAGTCCGGCTCCTGCAGGCGGAGGGCGAGGCGGGCGGTGGTGGACTTGCCCGACCCGGACTCCCCGATGAGCGCGACCGTCTCGCCGCGCTCGACGGTCAGGCTCACCCCGTTGACGGCGTGCACGGTGGGTCCGGAACCCCGGCGGAAGGTCTTGGAGACCGACTCAAGACGCAGCAGCGGCATCGGAACGCACTCCTTCCTCGAGGTGACAGGCGAGTGTGCGGTCGGCGTCCGCCGCGCGGACCTCCGGCCGGTGGGTGGTGCAGGTCGGCATGACCTCCGGGCAGCGCTCCGCGAAGGCACAGCCGACCGGGGGGTTCAGCAGGTCGGGGACGAAGCCGGGCAGGGCGGCGAGCGCCTTGCCACGCTGGGGGACCGCGCGCAGCAGGGCCGCCGTGTACGGGTGGCTCGGGTGCCGCAGGACCTCGGTGACCGGCCCGGACTCGACGATGCGCCCGCCGTACATCACCTGGACCCGGTGGCAGTACTGCGCCACCACACCGAGGTCGTGGGTGACCAGCAACATCGCCCGGCGGTCGCGTTCGACGATCTCCGCGACCAGGTCCAGGACCTGCCGCTGCACCGTCACGTCCAACCCGGTGGTGGGCTCGTCGGCGATGAGCAGCCGGGGGTTGAGGACCAGTGCCATCGCGATGACGGTCCGCTGTGCCATGCCTCCGGAGAGTTGGTGCGCGTAGCCGTCGAGCACCCGTCCGGGGTCCGGGATGCCGACCCGGTCGAGCATCGCGGCCGCGATCTCGCGGCACTCCTTGCGCGAGGCCCGCCGGTGCGCCCGGATGACGTTCCGGAACTGGGTCTCGAGGCTCTTGACGGGGTTCAGGGCTCCCCACGGGTTCTGCGGGATCAGGCCCATGCCCGAGCCGCGCACCGCCCGTCGGGAGCGTTCGTCCGCCGCCACCAGGTCCTGGCCGCGGAACTCGATCCGACCCCGCACGACGCGGCCCGGAGACGGCAGCAGACCGAGGATGGACCGGGCGGTCACGGACTTGCCGGACCCGGTCTCGCCGACCAGGCCGACGATCTCGCCCTCGGCCACGGTCAGGTGCACGCCGTTGACGGCGTGGATCGCGCCCGCCTCGGTCGGGAACTCGGTGTGCAGGTCGGTCACGCGCAGCAGGGGTGCCGGGAGGCCCGCCTGCTCGGTGGTGCCTCGACGCGGCACCGGGACGGTGGTCGTCACGGAAGACTCCTTCTCACCCACGGCCGACCCCTGCCTGCAGGGTGTCCAGCCCGTCGGCGACACGGTTGAAACATGCTCCGAGGATCAGCACGAACAGGCCGGGGAAGGCCCAGACCCACCACTGCCCCGAGGTGATCCCCTCGATGCCCTGCTCGATCATCTGGCCCCAGCTCGCCGTCGGCGGCTGGACGCCGATCCCGAGGAACGACAGGCCCGCGATGACGAGGATGGCGCGGGACGCGCAGACCGCCGCGTTCACGAGGATGATCCCGCCGACGTTGGGCAGCATGTGGTGCACCAGGATGCGGCGCCGGTCCGCGCCGATGGACACCGCCGCCTCGATGAACCTGCTCTCGCGCAGGGCGAGCGACTCGGCGCGGACCAGCCGGACGAACGTCGGGAAGCCGATCATCGCGACGGAGACCGCGACGAGGACCAGCGAGTTGCCGGACACCGACACCAGCGCCATGGCCAGGACGAGCAGCGGCAGCGCCTGGAAGACGTCGAGCACGCGCATCAGCCGCTCCGCGAACACGGTGCGCGAGGAGACGGCGAGGCCGAGCCCGACGCCGACCACCACGGTGAGCCCGACGCTGGCGAGGACGAGCACGATGTCGAGCCTGCCCGCCGCGATGGTGCGGGAGAAGACGTCGCGACCGAGCTGGTCGGTCCCGAAGAGGTGGCTGACCGACGGCGCCCCCATGATCGGGCCGACGTCGGGCTCGATCGGGTCGTAGGGCAGGGGCAGCAGGAACGCCGCGACCAGCAGCAGCAGGACG
>NZ_JACBXB010000332.1 GCF_013870575.1 Pseudonocardia pini | reverse complement strand
CTGGTGGTGGCCGCCGACGAGCACGGCCGCGGGCCGCTGTTCCGGGTCGACCTGCAGACGGACGCGGTCACCCGGCTCACCGGGGACCACGGGGCGTACACCGACGCCGTCGTCGCACCGGACGGGAACGCGGTCTACGCCCTCCGCTCGGCGGTCGACTGCCCGCCCGTCCCGGTCCGGCTCGACGCCCACACCCCCGACCAGCAGCCCGCCCTGCTGCCCGCGCCGCTCGACCCCCCGGTGCTGCCCGGCACGCTCACCGAGGTCACGGCCACCGGCGAGGACGGCTCACCGCTGCGCGCCTGGCTCGTGCTGCCCGAGGGGACCGACCCGGCGCCCCTGCTGCTGTGGGTGCACGGCGGGCCGCTGGCCAGCTGGAACACCTGGCAGTGGCGGTGGAACCCGTGGCTGATGGCCGCCCGCGGGTACGCCGTCCTGCTCCCCGACCCGGCGCTGTCGACGGGCTACGGGCAGGCCTTCGTGCAGCGCGGCTGGGGCGCGTGGGGCGGCCCGCCCTACACCGACCTCCTGCGGATCACCGACGCGGCCGAGGCACTCCCCGAGGTCGACGCCACCCGCACGGCCGCGATGGGCGGTTCCTTCGGTGGGTACATGGCGAACTGGATCGCCGGGCACACGGACCGCTTCGCGGCGATCGTCACGCACGCGAGCCTGTGGGCGCTGGACCAGTTCGGCCCGACCACGGACTTCGCCGACTACTGGCTCACCGAGATGACCCCGGAGATGGCGCTGGCCAACAGCCCGCACCGGCACGCCGCGGCGATCACCACGCCGATGCTGGTCATCCACGGCGACAAGGACTACCGGGTGCCGATCGGCGAGGGCCTGCGGCTGTGGTGGGACCTGCAGTCGAGGGTCGCGGACCCCGCCGAGAACCCCCACCGCTTCCTGTACTTCCCGGACGAGAACCACTGGGTCCTCACCCCGAACCACGCGCGGCTCTGGTACGAGACGGTGCACGCCTTCCTCGCCCACCACGTGCTGGGCGAGAAGTGGGAGACCCCCGACCTGCTCCGGTGAGGGGGTCGTCCGCCGAGGCGAGCTCGTCGACGTACTCGGCGTGCGCGAGGGCCCATGACCTCATCGCCGCCGGCGGGCCGTCCACCAGGCTGCGGCCGACCTCGGTCGAGGGTTAGTCGACCCGCGGGGGCGCCGCGGGCGTGGACCGGCGGGTGACCGGCCCCCGCGCCGATCCGGCCGCCCGCGGTGCCGCACGTCCCGGTGTGAGGCCGGTCAGAGGACGGTGGGGAGGCCGATCGCGGCGTCCACGGCAATCGCGAGGAACAGGCCGCAGAGGTAGAGGTTCGAGAGGTGGAACAGTCTCATCGGCGAGACCTCGCGGCCCGCCTTGACCCCGGTGTGCAGGCGGTGCGCCATGACCACGAAGTACGCACCCGCGACCAGCGCGAACGCCACGTAGATCCAGGAGGTGACCGGCGCGAGCAGCAGCGTCCAGACGACCATCACCCAGGCGTAGGCCACGATCCGGACGGACACCTGCCGCGGGGTCGCCACCACCGGCAGCATGGGGACCTCGGCGGCCGCGTAGTCGTCCTTGTACTTCATGGCCAGCGCCCAGAAGTGCGGCGGGGTCCAGAAGAAGATGATCCCGAACATGACCAGGGCGGGCCATTCCACCGTCCCGGTGACCGCCGACCAGCCGATGACGACCGGCATGCAGCCCGCCGCCCCGCCCCAGACGATGTTCTGCGAGGTCCGGCGCTTGAGCAGCAGCGTGTAGACGAGCACGTAGAACGCGATGGCGGCCAGCGAGAGGACCGCCGAGAGCAGGTTGGTGGTCAGCCACAGCCACACCGCCGACAGCGCGGCGAGCGCCAGGCCGAAGACCAGCGCGTTGCGCGGGGTCACCTCGCCCTTCGCGGTGGGGCGGCGCGCGGTGCGCTTCATCTTGGCGTCGATGTCCGCGTCGGCCACGCAGTTCAGCGCGTGCGCCGAGGCGGCCGCCATCGTGCCGCCGACCAGGGTGGCCAGGATCAGCCAGACCGACGGGATCCCGCGCTGCGCCAGCATCATCGCGGGGACGGTGACCACGAGCAGCTGCTCGATGATCCGCGCCTTGGTGAGCCCCACGTACGCGCGCACGGTGTCGAGGAGACCGCGCTTCGGCGGAAGGGTCGCCGCCGCTCCGCGGTGTGACACGGGTGCGCTCACCAGTTGCTACCTCGCTCGCCGGACTGGACCAGTGGTGGGACTGTGGAACCGGGGATCACCCTACTTCTACAGCGCGTCGATGCTAGCCCGTGGAATGCCGGACGGGGTCGCCGGGTAGTCCGGTCGGTGAGGACTGTGTGTCCTCTCGCCCCGAACCGGGCATGCCCCACCCCGGGCGGACTAGAGTCCGGGACCGAGCCGGACACGCCGGTCGAGCAGCCACGTTGCCGTGGCGGCGCGCAGGGACCGACCGGCGTCCCCCCACCATCGAGGACAGGAGCAGACCCGTGTCCGTTACGGAGCCCGACTTCGCCGCGCTGACCCGCGCCGAGGTACCGGACGACTGGACCGAGCTGGACAAGCGGGCCGTCGACACCATCCGCGTGCTGGCCGCCGACGCCGTCCAGAAGTGCGGCAGCGGCCACCCGGGTACGGCCATGAGCCTGGCCCCCCTGGCGTACCTGCTCTACCAGCGCGTCATGCGGCACGACCCGAGCGACCCGGGCTGGGTCGGTCGCGACCGGTTCGTGCTCTCCGCGGGCCACTCCAGCCTCACGCTCTACATCCAGCTGTTCCTCGCGGGCTACGGGATGGAGATGGAGGACCTGGAGGCGCTGCGGACCTGGGGCTCCAAGACCCCCGGGCACCCGGAGCTCGAGGCGACCCCCAACGGCGTCGAGATGACGACGGGGCCGCTCGGCCAGGGCCTGTCGTCCGCGGTGGGCATGGCGATGGCCGCCCGCCGCGAGCGCGGCCTGTTCGACCCCGACGCCCCCGAGGGCGCCTCCCCGTTCGACCACCACATCTACGTGATCGCCTCCGACGGGGACATCGAGGAGGGCATCACCAGCGAGGCGTCGTCGCTCGCGGGCCGCCAGGAGCTCGGCAACCTGATCGTCTTCTACGACGACAACAAGATCTCGATCGAGGACGACACCGCGATCGCGCTGTCCGAGGACACCGCCAAGCGCTACGAGGCGTACGGCTGGCACGTCCAGGTCGTCGAGGGCGGCGAGAACGTCACCGGCATCCTGGAGGCGGTCGCGGCGGCCCAGGCCGAGACGACCCGCCCGTCGTTCATCCTGCTGCGGACCATCATCGGCTTCCCGGCGCCCACCAAGATGAACACCGGCAAGGCGCACGGCGCCGCGCTGGGCGACGAGGAGGTCGCCGAGGTCAAGAAGGTCCTCGGCTTCGACCCGGACAAGAGCTTCCAGATCGAGCCCGAGGTCCTCGCCCACACCCGGGACGTCGGCGAGCGCCAGGGCGGCGCCGTCAGCTCGTGGCGCACCGCGTTCGACGACTGGGCCCTGCGGGAGCCCGAGCGCAAGCACCTGTTCGACCGGTTGCTCGCCAACGCCCTGCCGGACGGCTGGGCGGACGTGCTGCCGTCGTGGGAGCCGGACCCGAAGGGCATCGCCACCCGCAAGGCCTCGGGCGAGGTGCTCAAGGCCCTGGCCCCGGTGCTGCCCGAGCTCTGGGGCGGCTCGGCGGACCTCGCCGAGAGCAACAACACCACGATGGAGGGGGCGGACTCGTTCGGGCCCAAGGACGCGGCCACGAAGATGTGGAACGCGAACCCCTACGGCCGCACGCTGCACTTCGGCGTCCGCGAGCACGCGATGGGCGCGATCCTCAACGGCATCGCCCTGCACGGGCCGACCCGCCCCTACGGCGGCACGTTCCTGCAGTTCAGTGACTACATGCGCGGCGCGGTCCGGCTGGGCTCGCTGATGAAGACCGCGGCCATCTTCATCTGGACGCACGACTCGATCGGCCTCGGCGAGGACGGGCCGACGCACCAGCCGATCGAGCACCTCACCGCGCTGCGGGCCATCCCGAACCTGTCGATGGTCCGGCCGGCCGACGCGAACGAGACCGCCTACGCCTGGAAGGCCACCCTCGAGTGGCAGGACGGCCCGGTCGGCCTGGCGCTGACCCGGCAGAACGTCCCGACGCTGGAGGGCACCTCGGCCGAGGGCGTCAAGAAGGGGGGTTACGTCCTCGCGGACGCCTCGGACGGCGAGCCCCAGGTCGTGATCATCGCCACCGGCTCCGAGGTCCAGCTGGCCGTCGCGGCCCGCACGACCCTCGAGGCCGAGGGCGTGCCGACCCGGGTCGTCTCGATGCCGTGTGTCGAGTGGTTCGACGCGCAGGACGCCGCGTACCGCGACTCCGTCCTGCCGCCGTCGGTCAAGGCCAGGGTCTCGGTCGAGGCGGGCATCGCGATGCCCTGGTACCGCTTCATCGGGGACGCGGGCCGTGCGGTCTCGATCGAGCACTACGGCGCCTCCGCGGACGCCGCCACCCTGTTCCGCGAGTTCGGGTTCACGCCGGAGGCCGTGGTCGACGCGGCCAAGGCGAGCCTGGGCAAGTCCTGACTCAGGAGGAGCACACATGAGTGAGCACGAGAGGCTCGCGGCCCTGGCGGCGGCGGGCGTGTCCATCTGGCTCGACGACCTGTCCCGCGAGCGGATCACCTCCGGCAACCTGGCCGAGCTGATCGCGGACTGGAACGTCGTCGGCGTCACCACCAACCCCACGATCTTCGCGGGCGCCCTGTCCGACGGCGCGGCGTACGACGCGCAGGTCCGCGAGCTCGCCTCGCGCGGGGCCGACGTGGCCGCGGCGATCCGCGAGATCACCGTGGCGGACGTCCAGCAGGCCTGCGACATCTTCAGCGGCACCTGGGAGACCAGCGGCGGCGTCGACGGCCGGGTGTCCCTGGAGGTCGACCCGACCCTGGCCCGGGACACCGAGGCCACCGTTGCGCAGGCGCTGGACCTGTGGAAGGCGGTGGACCGGCCGAACCTGCTGGTCAAGATCCCCGCCACCGAGCAGGGCCTGCCCGCGATCACCCGGGCGCTCTCCGAGGGCGTCAGCGTGAACGTCACGCTGATCTTCTCGGTCGAGCGGTACGAGGCGGTCATGGGCGCCTACCTCGACGGCGTCGAGCAGGCGGCGGCCAACGGCATCGCCGTGTCGTCCCTGACGTCGGTCGCCTCGTTCTTCGTGTCCCGGGTGGACACCGAGATCGACGCACGGCTGGACGAGATCGGTACGGACGAGGCCACGGCGCTCAAGGGCAAGGCCGCCGTCGCCAACTCGCGGCTCGCCTTCGCCGCCTACGAGAAGGTCTTCGGCTCGGACCGCTGGAAGGCCCTGGAGGCCGAGGGCGCGAAGCCGCAGCGGCCGCTGTGGGCCTCGACCGGCGTGAAGAACCCGGACTACCCGGACACGCTCTACGTCTCCGAGCTGGTCGTGCCGAACACGGTCAACACCATGCCGGAGAAGACGCTCAAGGCGTTCGCCGACCACGGCGACGCCGAGGGCGACAAGGTGACGGGCTACGCCGAGGAGGCCCAGCGGGTCTTCGACGCCCTGGCGGCGGCGGGGATCGACGTCACCGACGTGTTCCTCACCCTCGAGAACGAGGGTGTCGAGAAGTTCGAGAAGTCCTGGTCGGAGCTGCAGGAGTCCGTCCAGGGGCAGCTCGACTCCGCGAAGTAGTGGGGGCGACCCGCACGTGACGTCACGGCCCGCCGTCGGGCTCCCGGTCGTGGAGCTCGGCGGCGGTTCCCTTTCCGCCGAGGCGCGACGGGTGGCGGCCGAGCTGGCCGCCGACACCGTCGCGTCCCGGATCACCGACGCCGACC
>NZ_JACBXB010000331.1 GCF_013870575.1 Pseudonocardia pini | reverse complement strand
GGCGGCGGGCACCTCCGGGCTCGTTGGTCGCCCCGACCCCCTGGGCGTCGCGCACGACGTAGACGGGCCGGTCGAGGTCGGCGACCACGCGGTAGAGGTCGTCGGGCGTGCGGGCGAGCAGCTCTCCCCGCGCCAGGGCGTCGATGTCGGGACCGGTCAGGGTCTGGGTCACCATGCCGGTGCTCCCTTCTCGCGCGCCTCGGCGGCGACGTCGGTCAGCTCGTAGATCCTCAAGGACGGCTTCCAGACCGAGGCGTCGGCGACGACGCGGACCCGGCCCGGCCGCCGCTCGACCCGCTTGACGTGCACCTCGAGGGTCATCTCGCCGTCGTGGGCGAGGATCTGGCCGCGGTAGCGCCAGGACAGCTCGACCCCGGCGGGCACGACGAACTCCGGCTCGTCGAGATCCGCCAGGGCGCCGGTGTCGACCAGCCATTCCTGCAGCGCCTGGATCACCGCCTCCACACCCAGCGACCCCGGCATCACGGGATCGAGGTGGAAGTGCCGGGCGAAGAACCAGTCGCGCTCGTGCACCGCACGCCTCGCCCGCAGGTAGCCCTGCCGGTGGTCACCCCCGCCGTCGACGATCTCGATGTCGCGCACCAGGTCCAGCTCGCCCGTGGCGCCCGTCCGTCCACCGGGGACGGTGCGGGTCGGGGTGGGCCGCCGGTCGAGCCAGGTCGAGACGAAGGTGCCGTTGTCCAGACCGGTCTGGTTGGCCAGCGCGGTGGCGTTGAAGAACCCGAACAGCGAGCGCCCGGAGTAGAACGGGCCGATCGCGGCGCGGTCCTCGCCGTCGAGCCAGAGCCGGTAGGCGAAGCTCTGCAGCACGGCGCCGGACAGCACCGTGGTGGCCAGCAGCTCGGAGTGCTGGACGATCGTGCGGCCGCGGAGATCGACCTCGCGGTGCACGGTGGCGCTGCCGTCGAGGTTGCGGAGGCTGTAGTCCTCGGCGGGGTCGGTGAGGGTCGCGCCGAGGTGGTAGCCCAGCAGCAGCGCGGACTGCAGCGAGGTCTCCATCAGGATCACGTTCGGCACGGTCGGGCTGGGCGCGGTCGTGACCGCGGCGACGACGGGGAGGACGGCGGTGCGGTCCGATCCCCCGGCGGGGGCCTCGGCGACCGCCTGGACGAGCGTCTCGGCGGGAGCCTCGACGCGGGTCTCGGCAGGGGTCTCGGCGACCGGCTCGGGCACGGCCTCGGCCGCCGCGATGACGGCTCCCGCCACGTGCGCACCGGAGACCCGCGGGGCACGCCTGCTCCACAGGTTCAACAGGCCGACGAGCCCGAGCAGCGCCAGGCCACCACCGATGAGGATCAGCGGCACCGGGTCGACCGGCTCCTCCGAGGCGGCGGGGCCTGCGGCGGTGACCCCGCCGGAAGCGGGAGCCCGCTCGGCGGGTGCCCCGGCCGGGGTCGTCGTGACGACCTGCGGGACCAACCCGATCGCGGGCGCCGCGGCCTTGTCGTCGCCGGGCTCGGCGGCGGTGTCCCAGCGCTCGACGGTGCCGTCGGAGTAGGTCATGGCGGCGCCGAGGACGAGCCTGCCCTCGGCGGGCAGCGGTCCGGCGGTCACGAGGAACTGGGCGAACTGCTTGCGGCCGACGCGGCCGTCCTCCCACACGACGGCGGCCACGGCCTCGTCGACCTCCTCGCCCGCGACCCGGACGGGCTCGTCCAGCGGGCGCATGACGATGCGGGAGGACCAGCCGTCGACGGGTGCGGCCTCGGCGTTCGGGACGACGACGTCGGCGGGGAAGGTGAGCTCGAGCCGGGTGGCGGCGGCGTCGGGACGCTCGTTGGCCAGCCGCACGGCGAAGGTCTGGGTGGATCCGCCCGGGGCGGTCGTGGGGAGGACGACCACACGCGCCGCGGCGGAGCCGACGAGAGCGAGCACAGCGGTCAGCGGCAGCAGGGCGCCGAGCAGGACCATGGTCAGGACGCGGAACTTCCGGTTGCGGGCCATGTGGCTCCTCCGGGAAAGGGACGGTCCGGGGCCGGGCGCCAGTGCCCGACCCCGGACCGCGGGGGTGTCAGATGGTCAGGAGCCCGACCCGATCGGGTTGATCTGCTCCGGGGTCAGCCCCTTGCGCCAGGCCTCGGGGATGTTCTGCGACCAGCCGTTGTAGACCAGCGGGATCGCCACGATGCCCTGGCCACCCTGACCGGGGTTCGCGACCAGCTTGTCGTCCATCTTGGTGTCCGCAGTCGGGTCCAGGACCAGCTGGCCCGCGACGGCGGCGTCCGCGATGTTGCCGTCGTTGTTCGGGTCGACGTCGACGACCTGAGCGGCGTTCGAGAACTTGTTGGTGATGTAGGCGTAGTAGCCACCACCCTGCTTGGCGCCGAAGTTGCCACCGTGGCAACCGGCGTTGCAGGGGAGGTCCTTGATGACCTTGTTGGTCGTCGGGTCGATCACCGAGATCGTCTGCGACAGCGTGTTCGCCGCCAGCATCGCCTTACCGTCCGGGCTCACGGGGAGCTGGATGGTCAGACCGCCCCACGGGCCGGACGGACCGGTCTGCGGGTCGTAGTTCTTCCAGAGGTCGATCGTCGACAGCTTGGCCACGTCGCCCTGCGGGGTGGCACACGCGTCCTCGGCCAGCGAGACACAGGAGATGCTCATGCCGAGGAAGTCGGACAGGTACGCCTTCTTCGAGTCCGGCGTCATCGAGGTGGCGATCGGGAAGGCCCCGACCGGCTCGTGACGAACGGTGCCGGAGTCGAGGTCGGCGATGACGGCCTCGTTGGTCATCGTGTTCGGCGCGACGACGGTCTTGCCGTCGTGGCTGGTCCAGTGCGCGTGCGGGTGCGGCGTCATGCCGCTCTCGGGGTCGGTGTGGATGCGCTGCACGATGCCCGTGGCGCCCGGGGCCGCCTCGACGATGTCCGTACCGGCGTTGACGCCGATCGTCAGGTTGTCGTTGTCCGGACGGGTCATCACGTGCGCCGGGTTGGGCCCGACCTCGAGGCTCCGGATGAACTTGCCGGTCACCCGGTCGAACACGTCGGTCTCGTTGTCGAACCACTCGTTGCCGTACACGTACTTGTAGTCCTTGTCGGTCCACATGTTGTGCACGTTGTTCATGTTGATCTCGGGAGCCGCGATCTTGCGGTCGATCGTCCAGTTCTCGACGTCGACCTTCGTGAGCGAGCCGTGCTTGGCCTTGCCCGCGAAGTCCTCCATCTGCGTCGCGATCCAGGCCTCACCCACACCCGGGGTCTTCGGCGCGGTCACCTTCGCGAGGGTCTTCGGGTAGGAGAACTTCTGGTCGAAGTACGCGTCCAGGTTCGGGATCAGCACCGGCTTGCCTGCGGGGTCGTACTGCAGGATCGGAGCAGGCGGCTGGACCGGGTTCCAGGCGACGTCCTCGGTCGTGCTGAACTTCTGCCAGTTGCCCGGGTTGGTGATCGTGAAGAACGCGTTCACCAGCCGCTGGATGACGTCGGAGTTCGACGCGACCGGCTCGGGCTTGCCGTTGACGACCAGCTTCTCGCCGAAGTCGAGACCCAGGGTCAGCGGGTCGTCGACCACGACGGCGCCGAGCATGTACGGCGCGACCGAGTCGGTGAAGGCGTACAGACCGGGCTTGTCGAGCTGGATGGTCTTCTTGCCGTAGAAGGCGCCCTTGGCGTCCATGTACGGGAACTCGGCCGCACCCTCGGGCGCGATCAGCCCGATCGGGTTGCGGATGCCCTCGGACTTGGCCGGGTCGACGTTGAACGTGACCGTGACCGCGGGGCCTTCGACGGCGAACTCGGTGAGGGAGTCGAGGACCCCCATCAGGTCCACGCCCACCGGCAGGGTGGAGAGATCGATCGGAACGCCCGCGGGCATCCCCCCGACGATCGTCTTGAGCTGACCGATCAGGTCCTCGGCCTTGGCGGCCTGGGGAGCGGCCTCCGGCGAGGACTTCCCGAGGTTCTGCACGGCCGCGAGGGTCGAGTCGAGGGCGAGCGGGTCACCCGCACCCCCCGCGAGGCCGCCGGTGATGTTGTCGACGATGGAGGTGTCCGTCGGCAGGAGGGGACCACCGAGGGACGGCACACCGCCGACCGCCGACGCCGCGGTGCCTGCCCTGGGGAGGACGGCGACGGCGAGGGACTTGCTGCCGAAAAGGTTCAGGCCGGAGTCGAACCAGCCGCCGTTCTCGTCGGTGATGTCGAACGTGATCGGCAGCGGCGCGACGCCGACCGGCTGCTGACCGATGGCGGGCCCGGCGACCACCGCGGTGGCGCCGACCGCGGCTGCGGCCACCGCCGAGATCGCGGCGAGTCGTCGTCGCTTGCGCGATCCCAACAAGCCTTGGGGAGCGGATTCGGACATGAGTTTCCTCTCGAAGTGCACAGCATGCTGACTTCTTCTCCAGTCGGCCATTCCCTGCCGTGGAGTGGAGGGAGTGAATCATGGCGCTTGTTAAGCACCGTGGGGGCGCGTTACCTGGCCGTTAATTGGGCTGCCCGGAACTGTCGCGAAGCCTGTGAGAACTGCGCTTTCCCTCGGTCCGGCTGCCCTTTCACTGAATAATTCTCAGCCGAGCCGGCCAGCCGTTCCGTCGAGGTCACGGGCCGGACGGGTCCACCGAACGCCGGAACGCTACCCACGCAGAGTCATCAGATTGCCCGGAGGGCCCGTCCGAACGGGGCACGATCTCACTCAGCGTGCACAAACGTGACCTGCGTCTCGTTAGCTACGCCGATCGACGATTGGTCCGGTCTCACCGGCTCCGCCCCCGGCAACGGAGGCCTTCGTTACCTCGTCTTTACTTCGAGGCGGGAGGGTCGCTCGTTTAATAATGGCAGACCCGGGTCACGCCGTCGATTCCGGTCCAAGCGAGAAATCGCGGGCAAAAGGGCCGGGAAATCAGTCCAGACCGTTCGCGAGCGTGATCGAGTCCCCGGATCTGCAGCGGCCCCGGTCCGACACCAGGTACAGGACGGCGTCCGCCACGTCCTCCGGTTCCAGCAGACCCGGGCGCGGGCGACCCTGCGCGAACATCTCCTCGACGTCGGCGCGGCCCGGGTCCGCGAGGTCCGGGCGGATCATCCGGTACGTCGCCGGGTTGTGGATCATGGTCGTGCCGACGCCTGCAGGCAGGACGGCGTGGACCGTGATGCCGTGCTCGGCGACCTCGTAGGCCACGGACTTCACCAGGGCGACCACCCCGGCCTTCGCGGCCGCGTAGTGGCCGGAGTTGCGGGCGCCCGTGCCCGCGACGATCGAGGAGGTCGCGACGAGCCGCCCCGTGCCCCGCTCGATCATGTGGGGGAGCACGGCGCGGAACGTGTGGAAGACGCCGGTGAGGTTGACGTCGATCATGGTCTGCCAGGTCGGCTCGGACATCGTGGCGATCGGGCCGCCCGTGGCGATCCCGGCGTTCGCGACGGCCACGTCGATCCCGCCGAACGTCGAGACGGCCTCGGCGACCAGGCCGACCATCGCCGTCACGTCCCGGACGTCCGCCGTGACGGCGAGGCAGCGCCGGTCGAGCGCCTCCACCCGTCGGACCGTCTCGGCGAGGTCCTCCGGTGTGGACGCCGGGTAGTCGACCCCCTCGACCGCGGCGGCGACGTCGCAGACCACGACGTCCGCCCCCTCGCGGGCCATCGCGACGGCGTGCGCCCGCCCCTGCCCGCCCGCACCCCCGGTGACCAACGCGACCTTTCCGCTGAGAAGTCCCATGTCGGGTGGACCGCAGCGCACCCCGGGACTCATCGACGGACGAAGGCCCAGGTCGGCGACCTGGGCCTTCGCCCTCGGAGCGAGTCCTACTCGCAGGCCACGCCGTCGCCGTCGCGGTCCAGGGCGCTGCGGTAGCCGGCATCGCCGCGGTGCAGCGGGGCCGCACCGGCC
>NZ_JACBXB010000330.1 GCF_013870575.1 Pseudonocardia pini | reverse complement strand
CCTGCGGGTCCATGGCATGCGGCGTGCCCGGCACGGTCTGCAACGCGCGTGAGCCGAGTCCGGCGATCCGCACGGCCTTGGCCAGCGAGGAGTGGGTCTCCGCGGTGACGTAGACCCGTTCGTCCCCGCGGACGCCCGACGAGCGCCAGCCCGGGTCCGCCCGGTGCAGGGCGGCGAGCAGGGCGACCAGCGCCGCGGACGAGGCCGAGTCCTGCAGCGACCCACCGCCCCCGCCCGCGAAGGTGAACGCCTCGCCGAGCCCGAGGGCGCGGGCCATGCCGTCGACCACCACCTGCTCCACCTCGGTGGCCGCGGGGGAGGTGGACCAGAGCATGCCCTGCGCGCCCAGCCCGCCCGACGCGATGTCGCCGAGCAGCGAGAACAGCGAGGCCTGAGCGGGGAAGTAGCCGAAGAACCGGGGATGCTGCCAGTGCAGCGACCCCGGCACGACGACGGTGTCGAGCAGGCCCGTCAGCTCCGCGCCGAGATCCTGGGCGGGCTGCTCGGGCAGGTCCGCGGGCAGCGCGGCGCGGACCTCACCGGGCGCGACGGCGGGGCGCACCGGCAGGTCGGCGAGCCCGGCACGGTACTCCGCCACCCAGTCGACCAGCGCGTGGCCGAGCCTGCGGAACTCCTCGGGATCGAGATCACTCACCCCGGGACACTAGACGGCGGGCTCCGAGACGAGCGAGCCCGCCTGGTTCCGCTCCCGCAGCACCGTCTTGAGGATCTTGCCGGAGGGGTTGCGCGGCAACGCCTCCACGATCGCCACCCGCCGCGGCCGCTTGTAGCCCGCGAGGTGCTCCCGGCAGTGGGCCTCGATGGACTCGAGCGTGGGCGGGGCCGCGGGATCGGCGGGGACCACCACGGCCAGCGGCGTCTCGCCCCACTTCGGGTCCGGCACCCCGATCAGGGCGACGTCCCCGATCTGCGGGTGCGCCGCCAGGACGTTCTCCACCTCGGCGCAGTAGATGTTCTCGCCACCCGAGATGATCATGTCCTTCTTGCGGTCGACGACGTAGTAGTAGCCGTCCTCGTCCTGGCGGACCAGGTCGCCCGAGTGGAACCAGCCGCCGCGGAAGGCCTCCGCGGTCTCGGCGGGCTTGTCCCAGTAGCCGCTCATCACCAGCGGCCCGCGGTAGACGATCTCCCCCACGACGCCCTGCGGGACGTCGTTCATCTCCTCGTCGACCACCCGGACCTCGACGTTGACCATGGGCGTCCCCACGGAGCCGATCTTGCGGATGGCGTCCTCGCCCTTGAGCGTGGTGGTGACCGGGCTGCACTCGGTCTGCCCGAACGAGGTGACGACGTCGGCGGCCGGGAACGTGTCGATCATCTTCCGGAGCAGGGTGGTGGAGGCGGGGGCAGCACCCCAGGACAGCTTGGTCAGGGCGGACAGGTCCCGGTCGGCGATGTCCGGGAGCGCCACGATCGCGGCCCACTGCGCCGGGACGAAGAAGCACGAGGTGACCTTCTCGCGCTCCAGCAGCGCGACCGTCTCGGCGGGGTCGAACCCGCCCGACGGCGCGATGATCGTGGCCCCACCGGTGAGCAGGCTCGGCAGCATCCCGGCGAGGCCCGCGATGTGGAACAGCGGCGCCCCGGACAGCCACACGCTGCGGCTGCCGGTCGAGCCGAGGTGCACCGCGCTCGAGAAGGCGTGCAGGTAGAGGTTGCGGTGGCTGAGCATCGCGCCCTTCGGGCGGCCCGTCGTGCCCGAGGTGTACATGATGTAGGCGGTGGCCTCGTCGGGCACCGGGAGCTCGCGGTACTCCGGCGAGGCCGCGGCCAGGGTCTCGTCGAGGTCGGTGCCGAGCGTGATCACCTGCGAGACGGCGGGTGCCTGGGCCCGCGCCTTCTCCAGCTGCGGCAGCAGGGCCTCGTCGACGACGGCCGCCACGGCCCCGCTGTCCGTGAGCGCATAGGCGATCTCGTCGGCGACGAGCCGGAAGTTCACCGGCACGCAGACGCCGCCCGCGCGCAGGGTGGCGATGTAGGCCTCGACCAGCGGGATGCTGTTCAGGCCGAGCACCGCCACCCGGTCACCCGGGCGGACTCCGCCCGCGGTGAGCGCGTCGGCCAGTCGGGTCACCCGGTCGTCGACCTCGCGATAGGTCCGGCGCAGGCCCGTGCCGCCGTCGACGAACGCCTCGGCGTCGGGCGTCACGCGCGACCAGCGCGCCAGTACGTCGCTCATGGTCATGCCGCGTCCGGTGATGGTCCCGGTCGGAGACTCCGTCGTCATGGCCCCAGACTGACCACCGATCGATCGTTCAGCAAGAGCCGTCGGGGCCGAACCCGGCCCCTGCCGGCCACCGGCGGGTCCGGTTCGGGTGCCACCGGTTCGCCCGAGCCGCATCGCCGCCGGGATCAGCACGCCGCGGATCAGGAACGCGCGCGGGGTCGGGGAGGCCACGCGCGCCCCGGTGGCCTGCCTGAGCGGGATCAGTGCGGGTAGCGGTCCCGCAGCTCCTGCTTGACGAGCTTGCCGGTGGCCGTGCGCGGCAGGAAGTCGGTGAAGTCGATCGTGCGCGGCGCCTTGTAGTGCGCGATCCGTTCGCGGGTGTACGCGATGAGCTCGCGCTCCAGCGCCGGGCTCGCCTCCACGCCCTCGGCGGGCTGCACGATGGCCTTGACCGACTCGCCCATCTCCTCGTCCGGCACGCCGATCACGGCGACGTCGAGCACCGCGGGGTGGGTGACCAGCACGTCCTCGATCTCCCGCGGGTAGATGTTCACCCCGCCGGAGATGATCATGAAGGCCTTGCGGTCGGTGAGGAAGAGGAAGCCCTCCTCGTCGAGGAACCCGAGGTCGCCGGTGGTGGTCCAGGTGGGGTGATCCGGGTGGGTCGCGGCAGCGGTCCTGTCCGGGTCGTTGTGGTACTCGAACGGCCGCTCGTCCCGCTCGAAGTAGATCGTGCCGACCTCGAACGGCGGCAGCACCTTGCCCGCCTCGTCGCAGATCCGCACCACGCCCAGGCCCGCCCGGCCGACCGTGCCCGGCCGCTCCAGCCACTCGGCCGAGCTCACGAAGGTGATCCCGTTCGCCTCGGTGGCGGCGTAGTACTCGTAGAGCACCGGGCCCCACCAGTCGATCATCGCCTGCTTCACCTCGGGCGGGCAGGGCGCGGCGGCGTGGATGGCCACCCGCAGCGAGGAGTGGTCGTAGCGGTTGCGGACCTCCTCGGGCAGCTTGAGCATCCGCACGAACATCGTGGGCACCCACTGGCTGTGCGTGGTCCGGAAGCGCTCGATCGCCGCGAGGGCGCCCTCCGGGGCGAACCGCTCCATCACGACGGCGGTGCCGCCGATGGCCTGCACCGTGGCGCAGAACCGCAGGGGGGCGGCGTGGTAGAGCGGCGCGGGGGAGAGGTAGACGGTCTCCGTGTCGAACCCGTACATCGGGCCGAAGAGATCGATGTAGGTGTCCCCGGGCTCGTCCACCTGGGAGTCCGGCAGGCTCGGCTTGATGCCCTTGGGACGCCCGGTGGTGCCGGAGGAGTAGAGCATGTCCGCGCCGCGGGGCTGCTCGGGCAGCGGCTCGGCGGACACGTCCGCGAGCTCGGCGTCGTAGTCCAGGAAGGCCGCGGAGCCGGGGATGGCGCCACCGAAGGCGAGCTTGATCGGCACGTCGACCTGGTCCCCGATCGCGGCGGCCAGCCCCGCGACCCCCGCCGAGACGACCAGCGCCTTCGCGCCGCAGTCCACCACGATGTACGCCGCCTCGGGCGCCGACAGGTGGTGGTTGACCAGCGTGATGTAGAGGCCGGAGCGGCGGGCCGCCCAGTAGACCTCGAAGACCCGCGGGGTGTTCTCGGCGACCATCGCGACGACGTCGCCGCGGCGCAGGCCCTGGTCGTGAAGATAGCGGGCCAAGCGGGCCGAACCCTCGTCCAGCTCGCGGAAGGTGAGGCTCGCCCCGCTGCCCGCCATCACGACCGCGGGCTTGTCGGGCGTGGTGGCTGCGTGGGTCCCGGGGTACATGGCCGTCCTCTTCGTCGATCGACTCCAGCGGTCCCGATCCTGCCAAAGTCCGGTGGCCGTCGGGGCGACCGGTGAGGGGGACCTCGTGGGGGCGGGCCTGCTCAGGCGCTGGCGGCCCGGGCGCTCTCGACCGAGGGCTCGCCGGAGCCCTCGCAGCGAAGGGTGGTGACGACGGCGCCGCGGGCCTGGTACCGGTTGTGCGAGCGGAGCGTGGCCTCCGGGGTGACGTGCTTCAGCCGCCCGCATTCGGGGCAGGTTCCGTAGCCCTCGGTGATGGTCTCTCCCACTGTGTCGTGCCTCTCGTCGGCCGTTCGCCGGATCGGGGTTCTGCGAACGGGTCGGGCGAGTCTACCGGCTCCACGCACGGTGACCGGTCACCTCTGCGAGTGGGAGGAACCTCACGGAAAAGGGACGGCCGCCCCGTTGTCCGCCGGAACGGACTCGGGCGCGCCTCCCCAAATATGACGATCGGCCACCGTTTATCGGGGTGGCGCGGGATCAGTGGGCCGCGTGGTACGCCTCGAGAACATTGGACGGGATCCGCCCGCGCTCGGAGATCTTCATCCCCTGCGCCACCGCCCATTCCCGAATGGCCTGGTTCTGCTGACGGTCGGAAACGGGCCGGGCCGCGGGAGCGGCGGCGGAACCGGAGGAACGGCGACCGCCGGTGCGCCGGGCCGCGGCGATGTAGGGGGCCAGGACCTCGCGCAACTTGTCGGAATTCTTCGTCGACAGGTCGATCTCGTAAGACTTCCCGTCGACGGAGAACTCGACCTGCTCCTCCGCCTCGCCACCGTCGAGGTCGTCGATCAGCGTGACCGTCGTCTGCTTCGCCACGGGTGTTCCAGCCCTTCTTCGGCTCCTACCTCCCGTTCCGGCCGTTCGTCCGCTGAGATCGCGCGCAGCCTCGGGTGGGCGGGCGGAGGTGGGGCGGAACACGGACCAGGAACCGGAGAATGTGTCGAGCACACAATAAGGGAAGGCTTCGGAGAATGTCGATTAGGGGTGCGAAGCGACGCGCCTGCCCCCGCGTCGATCACTCCTTCGGACGTATCCCGGGCGCGGTTAGCGACCGCGCCCGGGCGGAGCGTCACGGAATGGTCTCCGTAAGCCGCCCGTCAGCTGACCGGGGACCACCAGTCGTCGTCGGGCAGGTCCTGACCGAGGTCGATTCGCTGGCCGGGAAGGGGCAGCGCGAGTGGGATTCCGACCGATTCCGCGGCCGCCCGCAACCGGGCGACCGGCTCCGACCAGGGATGGAAGCCGAGATTGAACGTGGCCCAGTGGACCGGCAGCAGCACCCCGCCGCGCAGATCTCGATGCGCCGCGGTGCTTTCCTCGGGATTCATGTGGATGTCCGGCCACAGATCCGCGTAGGCGCCGATCGGCAGGACGGTGAGGTCGAACGGTCCGTGTCGTTCGCCCGCCCGGACGAACGCGCGCGTGTATCCGGTGTCCCCGCCGAAGTAGGCGCGGTGTCGCGGGCCCGCCACGACCCAGGAGGACCACAGGGTGGTGTCGCGGCGCAGCCCCCGCCCGGAGAAGTGCCGTGCCTCGGCGCAGACCAGGGTGAGGTCGCCGACCGTGGTGGTGCCCTCCCAGTCCAGCTCGCGGATCCTGTCCGCCGGCACCCCCCACGCGCGCAGGTGCGCGCCGATGCCCAGCGGCACCACGAACGGCGCCCTGCCGTGCCGGGGGTCGGCCACGAGTGCGCGGACCGTGGGCAGGTCGAGGTGGTCGTAGTGGTCGTGGGAGATGACCACGGCGTCCACCGGCGGCAGGTCCTCGAGCCGGACGGGGGTGGGGTGCAGCCGGCGCGGGCCGACCCGGCGCGACGGCGAGACCCGCTCACCCCACACCGGATCGGCGAGCAC